>JAKEFK010000081.1 GCA_022616075.1 bacterium | reverse complement strand
GCTTTTGCTTTGCGGAAGAGGGAAATATTTGCGACAAGGTAAAGAAGCGCGAGGAACAGTAAAAACACAGGAATCAAAATGCTCGTACTTCCGGGAGATTCATAGAACGATACATTGGCGAATCGCCAGTTGTAGATAATGAGAACGAGAAAGAAGAACCAGAAAAACAACAGTGTTGCGCCGAACCAGATACGGTTTTTATAGAGATTTCCAAATCCCGGTAGAACCAGTGAAGATACACGAATGAAGATTTCCTGGCGCCGTGAATGATCTTCAATCTCTCGCATTTTGTCTTTTCGGGAAGCCGGCGAAACACCGTCCTTTTTAACAAAAATGTGCAGGCATTGAGTGCAGAAACGCAGTTCTTTGACTGCCGGTTGACATCTTTTACAGAAAGGACGGCCACATTTAATGCATTCCTTTGCATGGTCCTTCTTTTTTGAGAGGCCGCTCACGAGTGCCAGCACCAATAGCAGAAGAGAAAAGCCGGTAAAAGGATTTGCTAAATAATCCGCAAAGCTGCCGGCCTTTTGTTTCATTCTTGTTAGAATCATCTCTTCGGTCGGAACGGAATCAACCATGCTGGAATAAGGATTTTCCTCCAGTTTTCGAATTAACTTCGCATCCAATCGCCGCGCTTTGCCCAGGGATTCTTCCGCATCGCTGAAATTGAATTTTGCCCGCAGCAAAATGGAAAGGTTGTAGGGATAGATGGCGCTTGCAGGATCCAGATCCTCCGCCTTCTGGACCATACGAAGGGCAATATCCGTCTCCCCCTGAAGAAAATAAACGTGTCCCAGGTTGTTGTAGACGCGCGCCTCTTTTGGATGATCGAGTATGTGCTTTTGAAGAATCTTGATCGCTTCAGGATAGTTTCTCTCGGCTCGATACAGATGGGCCAGCATAATGGATCCGTCGGAATCCTTAGGATTCTCTACGGAATAGTCGCGGAAATCGGCAAGCAGCCTGGGAGAGGGTCCATCCGAAAAAACTCTGATAAAAGGCGCCACTGAAGACTCTGCAGATGCTGCAGAAATTTTGACAACATACTGATATACGGGGTAGGCCATCATGAAAGCAAGAAAGAATACTACCGACAAGATCTTTTCTGATGGACGAGTGTACTTCCAAAAAATTACAAACCAGAAAGGAGCGAGCCACAGAATTCCAGCGAGAAGCAAAATCGGCAGAAAAAGCACAATCCAGACCACCAGATTAACAATGGTCGTGGTCAAAGAAGTGTACTTTTCCATGGTGTCGTGGCGCAACAAACCATGGTACTTTGCAAGGATAATCAGAGCGAATGCGCAACCCAGAATCACCAGAGTCGCGATGATAATCAAAGCGTACTTTGAGGACAGATATATTTTCCCATTCAGCGTGCTCACGGGAGCAAACATTCCTTCAAAGGCGGTCCGAAGCGCAGAAGGTGCGTTCACCCAGGAAGTCCATAACAACGCTTTCGATTGTGAATAGTAAGCGATGGACAGGCTCGGATCCAGGCTTGTTGCCGCTTGAAATAATTGCAAAGCCTGTTCCGGTTTACCTTCCGTCATTTTGGTTTCACCGAATCGAATGGCGCTCAGCGCGAATTCAGTAATCTTAGGAATTCCGTTTCGATTCCGGAGCCGTATCAAATCAGCGAGCAGCCGCTGATCCACCGATCCAAGTTTTAATTGGAGCTCAAACTGGCGCCATGTCTCGTAAAAATCCAGATAGATGCGACTTGATACGTCCCTTTCCGGTGGCGACTGAACGGTCTCGGTGGGTTCCTGCGGTGAAGCCTCTTCCGTTTCGTCCTTCAGGATAAGGATTTCTTCATCTTGAGAAAATGCAAGACTGGCAAACAATAGATAGATAACAGATAGAAGAGCCCAGAATAGTCTCATCAAGACTTTCTGGCCTTATGAACGTAACGCATGCGAAGATCAAACAATACTCCTTGCAAATATTGATCTTCTTGCGGAGTTAGATTTCCCCGGGTCTTTTCCTGCAATAGCTCCAAGGTATCTATCATTTGCTGCGCAGCTTCGAGATTTTGTGGCACTTTGTGATCAGCGGAGTCTTCCAGTTCCCCAAGGTGCATTAGCGTGGTTTGCACATAAAGGAACACCAGTGACGCAAAATCTATTTTCACGTGTGGAGTACGAGTCTCCTCTTTTTCCTTTTGTTCTGACGCTGCGGAGGGTTGTTGAGGTGATTGTCGTTCATCCTGCCGGATCGGATTTCCGTCCTTATCGAAGAACCGGCGATCCTCTACACGTACCCCATTCTTTTCGTTTTCTTGATCCATACCCCTGTCAGAAATCTTACCACACTACGACTACCGTACTTTCAAAAGTACGAGTGTAATGTCATCCTGCGGGGCGCTGTTTTGAAGGAAGAATTGCAGGTCGCGGAATATGGCGCTTTTAATCTCTTCTGCGCCAAGATCTTTGTTCTGCAAAAGAATCTGCGAGAGACGGGAGAGTCCGTAAAGTTGATTGCTGGAGTTCATGGCCTCTGTCAAGCCGTCCGTATAGAAGACCAGGATATCGCCGGAATTCAGTTTCCGTTCCACTTCCTCAAGTGTTCGGTCAAAGATGCCATTTCTGGTCAAACCCAAACCGATGCCGGCGGGCTGCACCACATCCACCAGTCCCGTGGGAGCCGTAAAGTGCAAAATGGGATTATGGCCTGCACGACTCATTTTCATCGTGCGGTTTTTTTCATCAAATATGGCGTAGGTCATGGTGATAAAATTTTTTGAATCGAGAGTAGGACCTAAGATATTATTGGCTTCCATCAACAACTGGCGAGGCATGACGGTACGCTGGCTGAGGCTAAGAATCACACCTTTAACTTCAGCCATGTAAAGCGCCGCGCTTGGACCTTTCCCTGAAACATCCGCAATGATAATCCCAACTTGCTGTTCACTTTGTTGCAGTATGTCATAGTAATCCCCGCAAACTTCCTGCGCGGGAATGTTCATCGCAGAAATTTCAATGTCACCCAGCGAGTGGATTTCACGTGGCAGCAAGTTTTCCTGCATCTGTCGCGCGATTCTTAAAGATTCAGAAAGCCTTTCCTTTTCCACCTGCACCTTCAACAGGTTCTTCACACTGTCGGTCATGCTGTTGAAGGAATGAGCCAGGTCGCCCAATTGATCCGGCGATTCAACTTTTATCTGATAGTTAAAATCCCCTTTCTTGATCCTTTCTGTTCCTTCGAACAGATTGTGAACGGAAGCGGTAATCGACTTGGCAAGCAAGAATCCTGACAGAACGGAAATGAGTTCGATGATTAGAAAGAAAATTGCCACGGTGAACATCAATCCGTAGACGAATTTTTGCAAAGTTGAACTTCGCGAAAAAATATGCCGGTATACGCGGGAAAAATGAGTGCTGACTACAAAAGCGCCCATCGAGGCTTTCGAACTTGACGAGGGCGCATCGAGAACAATCGCGCCGGTCTCCTCATCCTTCATCAGATGTTTCCCCTTCTTATCGTCGTCCAACACGCTCATCTTCTCACCGGTTTTCCAGTCGACTTGATCCGGAAAACTTAACCACCAGATGGGAAAATCCCACCAGGTCGGCCAGATTGGTTGATTGGTGGAACTTTTGATCGTCTCATTGAATTCGCTTTTCGCGCTTTCATCGGAAAAACGAAGATAACGAATATCCGCGTCGACATGACCGCTCATTACATCGAGCAAACGCGAATTAACAGGAACGAGAACCTGAATGACGCGTGTCTTATCGGGATCAATGTGAACAGCCGCGAGGGTAGGATTTCCATCGCGGATCACCAGACCGGTAAAATCCTTCTGAACTGCCCATTCCGGCAAATCGTAAGAACCATCCCCTTGAAGAACTTCGGTATGGCCATTGACCGACAACCAGACTTCCGCTTTTGACAGCCAGACCTTATCCTCCGGTTTTAGCTCAGCAAACCAGCGGTCGATTCCTTCGTCGTTTCCAAGAAATTCCGTCAGATGCAGCAGTTTTTCACTCTGATTCTTTGTGCGCAGTAGATAACCATCCAGATTGGAGCTGAACATTTCCGATGTGGTTTGTCCCATAAAAATGAAAAAGCCCAGGAGCGTTAACACAACAAGAAGAAGGATCGGAATAAAGCCTATGAAGATGTAGGACAGAATCAGCTTGCGCCGTATTCGCCACAAAAACTTCCGGAATATCCTGCGCGTGAGACGAAACGCATAATACAGCGTGAGAGCAACGAAACCAATTGTGGCCGGCACCTGAATCCAGTCAAGCCAGCTCCAGCCGAGAATCCCGGTGATGGCAACGATGCCAAACAGAATCAAGTAAACTCTCAGCAGACGATTCATCTTTGCTCAATTATGCTTTCAGACAGGGAGATAGTCCACAACGTTAATAAATACGCATTTCGGCGGGAAACTGTTTCAGGGGAATTTTTTGAACCGCCAGGGCGCCAAGCACGCCAAGATTAGGAAAAGACTTCCGTTTTTGACATTTCGAGACTGGTGGAATATCATCACATGCTTTACTAAAAGAGTTCTATTCGAGGATCCTATGAAAAAGTCCCTTTGCATTGCACTCATGCTGATTGTCGGCTCATTTTGGGCTTGCAAGAAGGCGGAAGAGAAAAAGCCTGTCGAAGAAAAGCAGATTACAAGCACCAAGCAAACCGCTAAACAAAAAAGAAAGAAAAGAGCAAAAGCTGCGGTGCAGACCCTTCAGATTTATCAGGAAGAAAAACTGATTATTTCGATACCGCGTGATGAATATACAAAAATCGCTAAAACTACAATAAAAGTGAATGGAAAGGAAGAGAAGGCGATTTTATTGAGTGATCTCTTAAAAACGCACAACGTTACAGGAAAAAATGTGATTTTAAAGGGCCCGAACCGCACAGCCAGTCTGACCTGGGAACAAGTGACATCCAATCCGATTTATCTTTATCCCGGCAGAAACCGCCTTCAGACTTACTACGAAAGTAAGGCCCTGATTGCTGCGAATGTTCCCGTCGTTGTTGTCAGGATCGAGGTTAGCGACAAACCTGTAGCATCGGAGACGATGAAGGGAACAACAAAGCAGTAACTAGTGACCAGTGACTAGTGATCAGTGAAAGTACTCGTTGCAACGTCTGATGTGCCGTTCGTAGAAGGTGGCCATCGGGTGATCGTGCGGGCGCTTGTGAAGGCCCTCCAGGAATCGGGGCACGAAGCCGAACTGTTAACAACTCCGACAAACCGTTTTGGACGCCAGTTTTCCGCCTATCTGGCCACGCGCTTTACGGATGTAGAATGCACCGGTGGCGGAGAACCGGTGGATCAGTTGATCTCTTTGCGATTTCCTTCTTATGCTCTGAAACATCCCAATCACGTTTGCTGGCTCAATCACCGGATGCGCGAATACTATGACCTCTGGCCTGGTTGGTCCGGGGCCCTTGGCTGGAAAGGCAAGATCAAAGAAACAATCCGGAAAAAATGTATCCATGCCGCCGATCGTCACTTCTTAAAAAGCAACGTAAAAAAGGTTTTTGCGCAATCAAAAAACGTGCAGCGGCAGCTTCTCCACTGGGGAAACATACCCAGCGAAGTTCTGTATCCACCGCCGCCGTCAAACGGATACTACACAGAGAAATACGGTGATTACATTTTCTCCCCCGCAAGATTGACTCCTTTGAAACGGATTCCTCTCTTATTGGAATCGCTGAAATACGCAGATCGCGGGAAAGTAATTCTTGCCGGAGAGGGTTCCGATAAAGATCAGGTGCTGGATTGGATCAAGAAAAATTCCATGGAAAACCGTGTTCAGTGGCTGGGTCACGTTCCCACTGATCGCCTCCTTCAACTTTATGCAGGTTGCCGCGCCGTTTACTATTCTCCTGTGAACGAAGACTATGGTCTGGTCACGATGGAAGCTTTTCGCAGCAGAAAGCCTGTAATTACAACAACGGATAGTGGAGGGCCGGCAGAACTGGTGCGGGACGGAGTCAGCGGATTCGTTTGCGAACCCCGGCCGGAAGAGATTGGCCGCAGGATTACTAATCTATTCGAAGCAGAAGGGAGCGCGGAAAAGTTAGGCACCACCGGTTACGAAGTCTGGAAACACATCACCTGGCAGGAAACGGTGGCACGCCTGATTCATCGTGGATCGTAATCTTGATCGTGATCGTAATCGCTAAATCTTAGTCGTAATCGAAACCGAGATTTAGCGATCATGATCACGATTACGATTAAGATCCACGATTAGGTATGAATATTTCTCAACGGCTCGACAACCTTCCGCTTTCCCGCGTTCACTGGAAAATTGTAACTGTCTGCGGACTGGGATGGCTGTTCGACGCCATGGACGCAGGCATCATCGCGTTTGTTCTGGCCGTCCTGATGAAGCAATGGAAACTGTCCGCTGACCAGGTTGGGTTAATTGCTTCGATCGGGTTAATGGGAATGTTCGCCGGCTCATTGATGTCAGGAGTGCTGGCGGACCGTGTGGGACGGAAATATTTGTTTCAGGCAACGCTTCTGATCTTTAGCATTGCAACAGGCCTGTGTGGTCTCGCAGCCGGGTTTGCTTCGCTTCTGGTTTTGCGTTTCCTGGTCGGTTTCGGATTGGGCGGTGAATTGCCCGTTGCGAGCACTCTGGTTACTGAATACTCGCCGGCGCAACACCGCGGCCGGCTCCTGGTAATTCTCGAAAGCTTCTGGGCATTCGGATGGGTTGCCGCCGCCATCATTTCTTTTCTGATCATTCCGCGGTTTGAGCAAGGGTGGAAAATCGCATTTTTCATCGGCTTCCTTCCCGCTTTTTATGTGTTCTATTTGCGAAGAAGTATTCCTGAATCGCCACGCTATCTGGAAGCCGCCGGTCGTCATATGGAAGCCCGCGAAGCTCTTCGCTGGCTGGAAAATCAAGCGCAGGTGCCGCCGGTAGAAATTACAGAGGAAACAAAAAGAACCGCGATCCAGGTCCGGCTCTCGCATCTGTGGCAGGGGAAATTTGTCCGGCGTACTTTGATGCTCTGGATTTTATGGTTCGCCATGGTCTATTCCTACTATGGAATTTTTACCTGGCTGCCATCGCTTCTGGTTTCAGGCGGTCATGAAGTCCTGAAATCCTTTCGCTATGTTCTGATCATTACGCTCGCTCAGATCCCCGGATACTTTAGCGCAGCTTTTCTTGTGGACCGCATCGGAAGAAAAGCGACGCTGATTCCCTTTCTGATCGGCTGCGCAGTCGCTGCCTTTCTTTTCGGAAAAGCAACCTCAGGAACGGAAATTATTTTTTATGGATGCCTGATTTCTTTTTTCAATCTGGGAGCCTGGGGAGTTGTGTATACTTACACGCCTGAACTTTATCCTACAGACATGAGAGGAACCGGCGCAGGCACCGCTGCCGCAGTCGGCCGAATCGGGGGCATTGTGGCCCCCGTGATTGTTGGAAAAACCCTGGCAGCCGGTTTAGGGCAACAGACAGTCTTTGCTCAATTCGCTGCGGTTGTAATCGCCGGAGCGATTGCCGTGGCGCTACTGGGGGAAGAAACGAAACGCAAAAGCCTCGAAGAAATTTAACCGCCAAGACGCCAAGATAAGAATTAGTTATTTTTCAGTTGGCGCCCTTGGCGGCTTGGCGGTTAACTTCCTGCAATCGTTTTGCCGCGTGTTGATCGGCCGGATTCAATTTGAGAATGGACTCATATTTGCTTTTTGCCTGAACCTTATCACCCAAATCGAAATACAGATCAGCCAGATCGCGCTCGATTCCAACATTGCCGGGAGCAAGTACCAGGGCCTGCTTATAGGCATCCACCGCTTCGTGACGCAACGGCGGATGAGTTGCAAGAGCGCGTCCCATCAAGCGATACACGCTCGCGTCCTGACGATGAGCCAGAGCTTTTCTGCAATATTCCACACAGGACCAATAATTCTTTTCTTCAAAACTCTTCACCGCGCAATGGGTGTAATAGGTGCAAAGGTCTCCGGAAGATCCAGCCGCTGGAACTTCCACCGGTTTCTTTTGTTTAGTCTCTCCGGCCGTCCGCTGTAAATGAATCAGCCCGAAACAGCGGAAAAGATAAATCAGTCGGCCAAATTCTTCCTGCGAAATGCCGGAAATTTCGTAGAGCTTTCCGTAATCGATTTCTTCCTCAAAACGAAACAACAAAAACCGATCGGACGGCTCCAGATTCAAATTGCGAAGATGTCGGATAAACTCGGGATCATGACGGATTAAACAATTTCCTTCGAACAACTTTTTTCTAATAAATTCGTAATCCAACCATTTTCTCACTCCGTTTGTTATCGTATCGTGCAAGCTGATCTCCAGATCTAATTGGCCCGGGAAATCGCCTGATTCAAAAATGAATTCCCCCGTCATCCAGGTAAAAAGGTTTTGAATGATCTTTTCCGCGTGAGCCAGCAAGTCTTCGGAGAGTCTTGCGCGCAGGTCCGCAGGCAGTTTCTCAACGACCGTAGAATACCCATGATATAAGTCCGAGGACTTGCTTATTTGAAGCTTGCGCATCATTTTTGCTTCGGCCGGCAGACGCGAGATCACGAGATCAATGAAATCCTCCCCTTCCTGGTTCGAAAGGAGCGCCACAAGCTTCCCCTCCTTAAAATGAAGCTGCTTGAAAAGCTGTCCCCAATTAATCGTGAGTTTTCCGTTCAGCTGCTGTTGAGCAATCTGGCCAAGAACTTCAGGCAGTGGATGATCATACAGGAGGCCCCTCATGGTGACCGTGCTTGTTTCCGGCTTTTCAATTTCAGGAATGGCTTCCACTTGCACTCCGATTCGGCGCACAGATTCGAGCTCCTCTAGAAGCTCGGAGTAACTGTTGATCCGCTGCAGCGGATCCCGTTCTATCATTCGAATCACAATGTCGTATAGTTTTGCCGGCACCGATTGATTCAGCTCGGAACGGGAGGGAAGCGCTCCGCGTAATTTCGTATGGAAAATATCAGAAACGGTTGGGCCTGAAAACGGTACGAACCCGTAAAGCATTTCAAAAAAAGTGATCCCGAGTGAATAGATATCCATCCGGAAATCCGCAACGCCACCCATAATCTGTTCGGGCGCAATGTAGACCGGCGTCCCTACAATGTTTTTCTCCAACTCCGACATATCTCTGCTTGTCTGGGCAAGACCAAAATCCACGACTTTCAAACGCCCATCTTCCGCAAGCATCAGGTTGGAAGGTTTGATATCCATGTGCAGAACGCCCTTGGATAGAGCTTCCCGCAGGCCGGATGCAACCTGAATGACATAGGAAAGTGCAACCAGAGGGTCGATCGCCTTGTTTGCCTGAAGCAAGCTCTCCAGAGAACCATTCGGCAGAAATTCCATGCAGAAGTATGGGAGCCCCTCCAGACTGGCAAAGTAGTAAATCAATGCAATGTTGGGATGAGAAATGCTCGCAAGAATTTTTGCTTCGCGTCTAAAACGTTCAACGTATCTTTCATTTTCTGCAAGCGATTTGCTGATCACTTTGATCGCAACAAACCTTTCGAGCTGTTCGTCGAATCCCTTGTAGACTCTCCCCATGGCTCCGGCGCCAAGGAGAGTAACAATCCGGTAAGGTCCCAGCCTGGCGGGAATTGCTTCTACAGGAACTTCTTCCTCTACTTCTTCCTCTTCTTGTGCTCTGATTGACGTTCGTCTTCGCGCCACGCCGTAAATGATTTCACCTTCCATCAAAGTGAAATTGATTTCAAAATTCTTTTCACGGCCGTTCCGGTCTTTCAGCATCAACACTTCGCGAAGACTGATATTTTGATCGATCGCGCTCAAATATTCATGAAAAGCGTGTCGCTCAGATTCGCCGGCAAGTATGTTCGAGAAACTTCTGCCTACGATTTCTTTTTGCTCATAAGCCAGCAGTGACGAAACCGCGTGATTTGCGTACAGGATCTTCCCACTCAGATCCAGAGAAAAAATGACGTCCGGCAGATTCTCATCCATGGCAAAACGCTGAGCTCGCGCTAAAACCGGGACTTCGAAAGCTTCTCTTTCGGCTATGCGAATCAAAGCCTTCTTCACAGCGCTGACAATACTGGGAACGTATTTGCGGTCCTTTACCACGCAGTCATGAGCGCCGGCGATCATGAGTGAATCAGTGGAATGCTGGAATTTTTCAGGAAGACTTACAATCACGTAAATGCCAGGATCGCTTTCATGAATTTTTTGCAGGATCGATAACACATATTCCGTCTCGCGGGCTGCATTCAGCAAAACCAAACCCGGTTTTGTTTCAACGACCCGCTTCAAGAGATCGTTCATCAGCGAACAAATCTCAAGTTCGCATTCTTTAATTTCCATCAGGGAAAGAGATAAAAGCGACAGGATTTCGCTTTCCTGTTCGGCCAGAAGCACCCGTACGGTATTTTCCACAGTTTCTTTTTACTTCTTCAGTTTTGCAATCTCTTTTAGCTTATTCTGGGAATGCTGATCTTCAGGATTTTTCTTCAAAACATTTTGATAGCGCGAACGCGCCAGAGCGTAGTTGTCTGTTACAAAATAGAGATCCGCTATATCGCGCTCGATCGTGAAACTCAGGGGGTCCTTTTCCAAAGCCTTTTTAAAAGCATCCATTGCTTCCCGCCGGAACGCAGGATGTGTGGCCAGCGCCCTGCCCATGAGCCTATAAATCCTGGCTTCCTGTTTCACCTCAAGCGCTTTTCTACAATACTCAACAGCCGCCCAGTAATTCTTGCTCTCAAAGCTGCTAATTGCGCAACGGTAATAGTACATGCCGAGGTCTTTGACGGCAGGCGGAGCAGGCGCTGCCGGGCGTTGCGGAACCAGGATCGGTTCCTCAATTGGGATGTGCTCTTCTCGATCCGGCAAGGGAGGTTCCGGAACAATTTTCTCCGGTACTTCCAACTTTTCCAATACCTCCACTCTCTGCGCAGGAACAACTCGCGCGCCGCGAGGCTGCGGGCGCGGTTCAGCCGCTTCTTCCAGCTGAACAATTCCCGCACACGAAAACACATAAATCAATCGAAAGAATTCATCTTCGGAAATTCCGGACAAGTCCATCAGTTCCCGGAACAAAATTGTCTTTTCAAAGCGGAACAAAATGAAAGCATCCGCGGGTGCCAGTGAGAGGACCGGCAAAATCTTCTGGAAATCGGGGTTAAGACTGATGGAACAATGACCGCCATAGAGCCGCCTGTGAATGGTAGGGAAATCCATCCATCCCCGAACGCCACCCAGTAACACTTCGGCTGTTCTGATCTTCATGCTACCCTGCGCTGGAAAGATCCCTTCTTCAAACAGAAATTCGCCCACAACCCAGGAGAAGAGCCCTTGCATAATGTGCCACGCAAGACCAGCCAAATCCCCGGTTAACTTTGCCTTGCTCTCCTGAGTGAGTTCATTCAACGCCGAAGAGTAATTAGAGAATAGATCCGAGGATTCCATTTCCAGTTTTCTTGCTTTTTCAGGACCTAACCGGTTTTGCTGGAGCAAGAGGTCCACAAAACTCTCCCCTTCCTGATTTGACATCACCGCAACGATCTCACCTTCTTTGAAATGCAAATTCTTGCAAAGATCAAACCAGCTCAAAGTCAATTTCCCTGAGATTCTGCTGGAGGCAATGTATCCCAGGATTTCTGCGAAGGGACGATCATAAATCAATCCGCGCATGTGAACCGCAGAACCAACCGGTGGTGACATGTCGGGGGCCGGCAGCTCCTGAACCTTATTCCTTCGCGCTTCCTCCAGCTCTGCTATCAGCTCCGAATAACTGTCGTACCGTTCTGCCGGATCAGAGTGGGTCATTCTCCGGATCATTTCGTAAAGATTTCTGGGAATGGAAGGATTCAACTGATCGGCGGGCGGTAACCCCTCCTTTAACCGGCGACGGAAGACTTCCTGAATTTTTGTTGCCGCGTGAGGAACAAAGCCATAAAGCATCTGGAAAAATGTCATACCGAGCGAGAAAATGTCGCAGCGAAAATCTACCATTCCGCCACGAATCTGCTCCGGCGCAACATAAAGCGGAGTTCCGATGATGTTGTGGGGAACATTCTGCAGCTGATGAATCGTGCGTGCGAGACCGAAATCGACGATTTTGATTCGATCGTTCTCTGCCAGCATCAGGTTGGATGGTTTTACGTCCAGATGCACAACCCCTTTTTCCAGGGCTTTGCTTAAGCCGATAGCAACCTGCATTGTGTAAGACACGGCAGTTTCGGGATCGATCGTTTTCTTTTCGCGAAGTAAGTTTTCCAGAGAACCGCCTGGCATGAACTCCATACAAAAATAAGGAAGCCCTTCGAGAGTCCCAAAATAATAAATGAGCGCAATGTTCGGGTGTGTTAAGCTTGCAAGTAATTTGGCTTCGCGGTGAAATCGATCGAGATACTCTTTTGTCGCAGCAAGTTTTTTGCCCACAATTTTGATTGCGAGATAGCGTTCCAGTTGTTCATCCAGTGCTTTATAGACACGCCCCATAGCTCCGGCGCCGAGCAAAGTTAAAACGCGATACGGACCGATTTTGACCGGGAGCTCCTGAGATGTTTCCACCTGCGCTTGTATTGGTGGCCGGACAACGGGAGTCTTGCCTAAGTCCTCTGCCCGGACTGGCCGGGCTACTCCGTAAATCAAATCCCCTTCCCGCAAAGCAAAATTGATTTCAAAATCCTTCGCGTTTCCTGTTGCGTCACGCAAAGAGAGCAGCCGGCGGAACCTGGTATTTGAATCCTTGCCGGCAAGATATTCACGAAAATCCCTGCATTGCTCTTCAAGATGGATCAGTTGTTCAAAGGGACAATTCACCACGCGTTTCTGGGCAATTCCAAGAAGTTCTTTAATCGCGCGGTTTGCGTAAAGAACTTTTCCATCGGCGCTGAGATAAAACACAATGTCCGGGAGATTCTCATCAAATGCAAACTGATCGGCCCGCGGCATGGGAGAAATGGAAAAGGACTTCCGCTCGGCGATTCTATTCAGCCCTTTCTTTACTGCCTGGACCAGGTTCGGGACGTATTGCGCGTCCTTCACAATGCAGTCGTTGGCGCCTGAAACCATGAATTCGCTCAAACGGCTCGGATCGTGGGTAAGTAACGACACAACAACGTACGTTGAGGGAGAATTGTTATGAATTTTGCGAACGGTTTGCAAACTATTCAGTCCTTGCAATCCATCAGCAAACAAAACAAGAGCGGCTTCCGATTCAGAAATCTTTAGCAGTGTTTCTTCCGCGGAAGAAGCAATCGTCAGTCGAACTTCTTTTAGTTCAGACAGGAATAATGTGACTACCGATATCGTATCCGGTTCTTCTTCCGCAAGAACCACCGGAATCAGGGATTCCAAGTTATACTCCCCCTGTCTCGCTCTTGCTCTGAAACGCGCTCTCTATCTTACTTAATTCATTTTATTCCCGCAAAAGTTGCAAAAGGCTGAACCACCCGGAACGTTTGCCCCGCATGCTGCGCAAACAACCGAAGGTGCGACAGGAAGTGTTTTCTTCCTGGTCGCGGAATAAGCGAAAATGATAAGCCCTGCAAACGCTATCACCAGCGCCCCTGCTGCAGGAATCAGCAGAAACCAGTTCAGGCTCCGGGATTTTGCAACCAACATTTTGGCGGAAGCTAGATCGGTAACCGGCACCGTCCACCTGGCAAAAGAGCCTTCCTTCCAGTCGGCATTCGTTTCAATAATCTTTCCGGGTAATTCAATCCCAATCTTCAGCGTCACAGGAACGATGCCGTGCGCGTGTTGTGCCAGAAGACCGGAAGCATTCCCGCTTCTCTTCCAAACTTCCGTGTAAGTGTGGGTTTTCACGAGTAGTCCTTTGGTCTCAAAACGAATATCGCGATCCGAATCTCGAAGCTCGCTAACATCCCGAAAATTCAAGTCCGCTTCGAGGATGTAGTCTCCTTCCTTATATTCATCCCGGGTCACAGACTTACCGAAGAATCGATTGCTCTGCACCTGCTTCTTCATATCTGAGGAAAGCAAAGCGCTACCGGTGAATCTCCAGCGCTGCGTCCCGCTGCCGTCATCATTGATCTTCGTATTCACTTCTATTTCCACGCACCCGCAGAGGATGAACAGTAAAATGGCAGTCAATGGAATCGCGAAGAATCGATACATTGCAACCATTTTAACATTCGTTGCTTTGCTACACTTTTGTTGCTACTTTTAAGTCTCTTACCGCAGAGAACGCAGAGATCGCAGCAAAAGGAAAAAGAAATAAGGTGATAAACCGAATCGGGGCGATAGGCAGGATGAAGCTCAATATAAATAAAAATATCAGTTCTATCCTGTCGATCCGATTTATCTCCTAGTTTTTTTATTCTCTGCGACCTCAGCGCACTCTGCGGTAAACCAGGAGTATTCCATGCTGAAAACGAAACTTGTTGTCGTCGTTCTACTTTCAATTTGCGCGGTCGCTTTCTCCCAATACCAGGCGATGGAGGAATTTCTTAAAATGTATGACAGCCTTTATCAAAGGCTTTATACCGTAAACTCTGAAGCCTACTGGGCCGCCGGAACGGATGTCAGCGAAATCCATACGGGCGAAAGAATTGGAGCAGATAAGGCATTGGCAGCCTTTCAGGGAAGCACATACATCCTGGACCGAAGCAGAAATTTCTTGAAATCCAAGGATCAACTAAAGCCGCTCGAAGCGCGGCAGATTGAAAAGATTCTGTATTACGGCGCTCATGCGCCCGGCACCATTTCCGATATCGTGAGCGAACGCGTTGCCGCTGAGGCGAAGCAGAGCGCGACTTTGGATGGTTTTGTTTTTTGTGAACAAAAGGAAGGAGATAAATGTCTAAAGCCGATCACGACAAACCAAATTGATGACATCCTGAAGGATTCACGCGATCTGGAGCAGCGGGAAAAAATATGGGAAGTTTCGAAAGAATCAGGTATCGCACTAAAACCCGGCTTGATTGAGCTGCAAAAGTTGCGAAACCGGATCGCCAAAGAAACGGGATACTCATCTTACTTTGCTCTGGAAGTCTCCGATTATGGAATGACAGTCCCCGAAATGATGGCTCTGACTCAAAAACTGGTAGCGGATTTGAAGCCACTCTATCAGCAATTGCACACATGGACCAAGCACGAGCTGGCCGCCAGATACAAACAACCGGTGCCCAAAATGATTCCCGCGCACTGGCTGGGAAACCGCTGGTCGCAAGATTGGCCGGGAATCGTGGAAGGCGTCGATCTGGATCCACTCTTTAAGAGCAAATCAAAAGAATGGGTGATTCAACAGGCAGAGAAATTCTACACATCCATGGGAATGCCGGTGCTTCCAAAAAGTTTTTGGGAGAAATCCGATCTTTACGATTTACCACCTGGCTCCAAGCGAAAAAAGAACACGCATGCGAGCGCCTGGCATATCGATCTGGACAAGGACGTTCGTTCACTGATGAGTGTGAAACCGGATTTCAACTGGTTTGGAACGACGCATCATGAGCTGGGCCACATCTATTATTACCTCGCGTACTCCACTCCGGAAGTGCCGCTCACGCTTCGTGAAGGCGCCAACCGCGCTTTTCATGAAGGAATCGGAGATTTGATCAAGATTGCAGCATCCCAGGAACCTTATTTACGCGAAATCGGTTTGCTTCCCGTGGATCAGAAAATCGACCAGAACAAATGGCTTTTGAATCAGGCGCTGGATGAAGTGATTTTTATTCCTTGGTCTGCCGGCGTTATGACCGGATGGGAGTACGATTTCTACGAGAAAAGTCTTTCACCGGATGAATACAACAAACGATGGTGGGAATACGTTGCCAAATATCAGGGCGTGGCTCCACCGGAACCTCGCGCAGAACAATTTTGCGATCCCGCAACGAAAACACACATTAATGATGATCCGGCCCAGTACTACGACTATGCGCTTGCAGCCGCGATCAAGTATCAACTCCATGACCATATTTCCCGGAAGATCTTGAAGACGGATCCGAACAACGCGAACTACTATGGGAATAAAGAGGTAGGAAAATTTCTGTGGGACTTATTGAAGCTCGGCCAAACTCGCGATTGGCGGGAAGTTCTGAAAGAAAAAACGGGAGAGGAGTTGAGCACGCGAGCCATGCTCGAATATTTCAAGCCGCTGATGGCGTATCTGCAAAAGGAGAATCATGGGCGTACAGTTACCTGGGAGTAAAACTCCGCTACGCCACGAAATAAACTCCGACCGCAACTAAAAACGCGCCGATCAAATCGAGCAAAACACCGTAACGAATCATCGTTTGAATTGGAATCATCCCGGATCCAAACACGATTGCATTGGGCGCCGTGGAAACGGGAAGCATAAAGCCGAGGCTGGACGCGAGCGTCGCTGCAAGGGCCGGACGAAAAGGATCGATCGAAACCGCCTGGCAAACTGCAATACAGATCGGAAGGATCAAAGTGGCTGAAGCTGTATTTGATGTAAATTCCGAAATGAACACGGCAAGCAGAGTGAACAACAAAAGATACATGAATTCAGAATCAAAGGGATAGATTGCGGCCAATGAGTCACCCAGATACTCTGCCACCCCTGTTTTAAAAAGGAATTTGCCGAGAACCAGCCCCCCGCCGAAAAGAAGAATAATGCCCCAGTTAATATTTTGAGCTTGCTTCCATGTGATCGTAAACTTGCGTTCCTTCCAATTGACCGGCAACAAAAACAGCAACAGCGCTCCGATGATGGCTACAACCGATTCCGGAAGACGGCTCTCCCACCATTTAACATCCGCGCCAAAGAGCATGGAAAAGCTTGGTAACAACCACAAGAACACGGTAATGCCAAAAGCAAGGGCAACATTATTCTGCGCCCGGCGTTGTTCGGCGCTCACGCTTTCCGTGGAAAGTTCCGGCATCGGATCTTGAAGAGCCTTGTTGGAATAGAACAGACGCATACCAAAATAGATCCCGAGAAAAGTTGCGACAGAAATAGGAACCGCGGTTTTCATCCATTGACCAAATGTGATCGAAGTTCCAGCAAGCTCCCGCAGAAATCCAATGCCGATTAAATTCGGAGGCGTTCCCACCGGAGTCGCCATGCCTCCGATCGAAGACCCAAAGGAGGTCATCAAAAGGATGAGCGGGGCAAGCGTTTTCCGGTCTTGTTCCTCAAAAATCCGGATCATTGATAAACCGATCGGATAGAGCATGGCCGTTGTGGCAGTATTGCTGACCCACATCGAAATCAAAAAGGAAATGGAGCAGTACACAAAAACCATGCGGCCCGCTCTCGCGCGCACCCAGCGAGCGCGAAGGATTCCGTGCGCCAGCCGCCGGTCAAGGCCATGCACTTGCATCGCCTCGGCGAGCATAAAACTCCCGATAAAAAGAAACAAGAGCGGATCGGCAAAAATGGAAAAAACTTCCGAGGCGGGAGCGATTCCAAAAAGAATCACCAGCACCGCGATTAACAAAGCGGTAGCCGGCAAAGGCAGCGCCTCGCTAACCCACAAAGTTGTTGCGAGCCCCAGGATTGCGAGCATCCTGTGTCCTTCAGGACTGAGTGGAATTGGAAGGAAGTATAGTACTATAGATATAGCAGGAGCCAGCCAGAGTCCCCGGTTCATCTGAACAATTGTAGCGAATTGTTTCAAAGAAGGAAGGGAAAATGGTACAATTTCCGCAATGCGAGCGAGAGTATGCGCGGGGCTGGCGCTAGTCGTGTTATGGTTCGCCACAACCCTTCTGGCTGCCTACCCCCGGCAAATCGTCTTTTCAGGTTACGTCTGGAGTGTAAAAACCAGCCACGGACGTGTAGGACCGGGACCGAACTATTTTTCCGATTCAACACAGAGTGTTTGGGTGGACAGTTTCGGGAAACTGCACATGAAGATTCGCAAGAACAAAGGAAAATGGCACTGTTCAGAAGTGATTCTGAATCAGAACCTGGGCTACGGTACTTATCGTTTTTATTTAGATTCCGCTGTGGATAATCTGGACCGCAATGTCGTGCTAGGCCTATTCACATGGAGTGATAATCCTGCGCAAAACCACATCGAGCTCGATATTGAAATGTCCCGGTGGGGAAACGCCAATAATCAGAACGCCCAGTATGTAGTGCAACCTTATGATGTCCCTCAAAATATTCACCGGTTCGAGTGGCCGGCCGGTTCACCTTTGTCGATGCATAGCTTCCGGTGGCAAAACGGCTCCGTGTTTTGTCAGAGCGTCAAAGGTCATTCTCTTCCGCCGGCGCCGTCCGATATCGTGCAGGAATGGACCTTCACCTCCGGAATCCCGACGCCTGGCGATGAAAATGCTCGCATCAACCTCTGGCTATTCCGCGGCCGCGGTCCTTCCAACGGCTCAGAGGTAGAAGTCGTCTTCAATCGTTTCGAGTTTGTTCCGTAATTTAACCGCCAAGGCGCCAAGCCCGCCAAGAAAGAATTCCATTCACATGATAGAATCGGCACGTTATGAAAACGGATGAGTTTCTGGATGTATTGTGGCAAGAACGATGCAGCGCTGTGTTGCGGACGAACAATCAGGAAGCGGCAAAACGCGCAATGGAGGCGGCAGTTCTCGGAGGGTTCCGGATTATCGAATTTACTCTGACCATTCCCGGGGCGATGGATCTTATTAAGGATTTCTCGTGGCATTCGGATTTGATTGTGGGCGCGGGTTCAGTTCTGAGCGTTGAAAGCGCGCGAGAAGCGGTCTCGCGCGGCGCAAAATTCCTTGTTTCTCCAGTAACGGATCCCGATGTAATTACTGCGGCAAAAGAGATGAATGTTGCCATAATTCCAGGGACCTTTACGCCTTCCGAAATGCTGCAAGCCTATCGCACAGGTGCTCCATTGCAAAAAGTCTTTCCAGATCCACCCGGAGGCCCCAAGTATATTCGCGCCTGTTTGGGACCGATGCCCTTTTTGCGCCTGGTTCCCAGCCATGCTGGTGTGGATGCAACCAATGCGCTTGCATACCTGGAGGCGGGAGCGTATGCTGTTGCTTTTGTGACCTATCTCTTTGATCCACAGGACATTCTGCAAGCAAAATTTGAGCGGATCGAAGAAAGAGCGCGAAGCCTGCGGCAGCTGATTGCGTCTGCGCGAAATGCGTCTTCGAGTCGCGCGCCTGCGAGTCCCCGCGTCTGAAGCTGACGCGAAAGACGCGCAACGCGCAAACGAGTCGACGCTATCCAACCCAATACCAGTTCGCAAATGCCGCCATAAAAAAAGCAAGCAGCATTGCGAACAGAGTCTGCAGAACCAACGCCCATCGCCCGGAAAGCTGACTTCCTAAAAATAAAAAGAAAGGAAAATTTAGCAGGCAGAGTCTGGAAAAAGAAAATAAGCTGCTGGACAATGGAAAAACAATTACGAAAATACTATACACAAAGTACGGAACCGGGAGCCGGCGAAACGAAACCACAAGTGCGGTGAGGTGCATGATCGCCAATGAAAAATCGATTATTGAGTTGTGCTGACCGTGAATAGCAATTGGATTGCTCAAAAAGCGGACCAGTGCATACAACGGATAGCTGGTTTGTCCACGCCAGTAATCGGGTCCGGCAATGACCGCGTCGATACTCCCAAAAGACTGCCAGATCACAATCAGATAAATAGTGAACGATAGGAAACAGGCAAAAACCATCGCCAGACAACTCTTGAATTTTTGATCGGGAAACCGAAGCATTGCTAACCAGACCAGCGCCGGAAGAGCCAGAATTCCGGTGGATCGGCAAAGAACCGCGAGCCCGGCGCCAAGCATAGCAGGAACGAGTTTTTTCTCCTCCAGAAAAAAAAATGCCGCAACGAGCGCTGCCAGAAACAAAGATTCGGTGTAAACAGCATTGAAAAAAAAACTCGTTGGAAAAAACACATAGAAAAGGCATGCTTGTGCCGCATTCTCAGAATCAAGCAGCTTCGCGGCAAGTCTGTAAAAATAGTAGAGGAAAATCACGGTTGCGACGTTAGAGACAATCACCCCTGCGTAAACGGCATTGCCAGTCAAGAAAGAAAACAGCCGAATCGTCCACGGGTATAACGGGAATTTCGCAATATCAGCCGGACGATAGCGACCGCCCCCCTCCTCCTTAAAATAGTCGTAAGAATCGTATCCGTGATCGGCCATCAACAAATACCATTCGGAATCCCAGCGCGCCCAGATTTCTACATACGGCGCGACCCGCTCGTGATACAGGAGGTCCTTCATTGGAAAAACCGCCCGTGCCGACGGAAAATAAAACAGGGACAGTAAGCCGATCGCTTCCAAAAAAAGGCGCGAAAAAAAGTAGATCAATAGGACGTGAGTAAACAGTATTCCGGCATCTTTTTTCGCGCTCAATTTGACTACCCCTAGTTCCTGTTCTATGATACCTTAGAGTTCTCACTGAACCAGCATCCTGGGAAGGGGGTTGGATATGAAGAAGCTTGATTTCGTTCGAATTGTTGCCATCTTGTGCATCGGGTTGATGCTTCCATTAGGAACAGGCACAACCTGGGCTCAACCTCAACAAGAAAACAAGAACAAAAAAGAAGTTGACATAGAAGGTCGGGTGTATGATTACGACAAGGATAAACCCCTACACGGTGTCACGGTTCGGATCGTAAACACAGAAACCGGAGAGGCCCGCGAAGATGAAACCGACAAGAACGGTTGTTATGAGTTTGATGACGTAGCAGACGGCACCTATTCCTTTTCCGTGTTTTATAAAGGGAAAGATGAAACGATGATGGAGAAGGTCAAAGGTGAATTCCTCCTGGCAAACAAAATAACGGTCCAGGCTTCCACAGAAAAGGACATCCTGATCAAAACATGCGTATCTTTGCAGGAAAGAAATACCCTCTTTTTGATGGATGATTGTGATTTGTGTAGGAAGGTTCCGCCCTACATTTGGGTCGTTCCTGCTGTAGTGGTTGCGGGAGGAATTATCGGGCGGGATGAAGACGAAGAAGTCAGTCCTTCCAGACCGTAGTTTTTGGTTTTCGTAAGTTCTCATGAAAAAACTCGCATTTTTTTTTGCGCTCTTTTTGTCTACCTATCTTTTTGCCCAACAGGTCGGCACGATAACGAAGATCTCGCTGAAGCCCGAATCAGATCGTTTTAATGTATTCATTACCGGTGAAGGAAAACTGGAATGCAATACGTTGATCATGGATAATCCGCCCAGGATCGCGCTTGATTTTCCTAATGTAAAAAACGCGCTATATCCAAACATCATCGAAGCAGATGAAAATACCTATGTTCATCGCGTTCGAACTTCTCTTTATGCAAAAGGACGGGACACTATTTCGCGAATTACCGTTGACCTGAAGAACCGTTTGGACTATTCGGTTTACAAAACGAAGGACGGCATTGTTCTGGCTCTTTCCCTTGCGGCAACCAAACCAGTGAAAACGGACAGCAAAACTCCGGCGGCAAAAACGAAGACCCCGCCACCCACGACTTCTACTCCCGCGCCCGCGCCGGTCCAGGTATTTAAGACTCCGCCGGCTCCGGTAGGAATTCAAGATATCGTAATCGGACCGGAAGATTTGTTGGAAGTTGCTGTTTTTGAGCTCCCCCAATTCAACACGACAGCAAGAGTACAGGGGGATGGCACAATCACCATGCCTCTCATTGGCAGTATAGAGGTTCGCGGCCTGAAGAAGAAAGACGTGGAACAAAAAATTGCCACAGCGTTACAAGAGAAGTATGTGAACAACGCAAATGTTTCGGTCAATGTAAAAGAATACAAGAGCCGCCAGGTATCTTTGTTGGGAGAAGTCAAACAACCGGGCGCCTATTACGTCATGAGCCAGCGTACATTGTTGCAATTACTTTCGGAAGCAGGTGGATTATCTCCAAATGCGGGATCGAAATGTTACGTATTTCGACCGGGTTCGCCGAAGATCGAGATCAACCTGCGGGATCTCATGATCAACGGCAATCAGGAGCTGAACATTCCCATCTACCCGGGAGATGTCGTCAATGTTCCGGTGGAAATGAAAATTACCATTTATGTATTTGGCGCTGTACGAAACCCCGGAGCTGTACAGCTCAGCAGCGCGACACCGATTACGCTCATGTCCGCAATCGCTGCTGCAGGTGGTCCCTCAGAATCCGCGAAACAATCCGATATAAGAATCAAGAGAAAGAATTCAGTCGGAGCAGAAAACGTCATCAAGGCAAATCTAAAAGATATTCTGAAAGGCAAAGTGGAAGACATACTTCTGTTTGAAGGAGATGTCGTCACCGTTCCTGAAAGCTTCTTCTAATCAATTGCTTCTAAGATATTCATACGTTCTCCTTTTCCTTTTCATCTACGGATGTGGCTCCCCTCACCTGACTTCTTACCAGCCGGACACAATTGTTATGGCGCTTTCCTCATTTCCCACCAATCTCGATCCCAGAATCGGGCTGGATGCAGCATCGGAAGATTTTCATAACCTGATCTTTAATGGTCTCCTGCGCAAAGACGCTCAAGGAAGAATGGTGCCGGACGCGTGTTCCCGCTTTGAGAAGATTACACTCCTGCGGTATCGCTTCTATTTGCGACCGGGAATCTTTTTTCATGATGGGAAACCGATGAGTGCGGAAGACGTTGTCTACACTTACGAATCGATTCTGAAAGGGTCGATTCTCACTACCAAGAAAGCTGCACTCGGGAGTGTAGTGACCGTTCGGTCGGTTGGAGAAGATATTGTGGAAATGGAATTGAGCGAGCCTTTTAACGGACTTCTGGTGAATTTAAATGTGGGAATCGTTCCGAAAGGAGCAAAATCAGATTTCGCGCGCACACCGATCGGGACGGGGCCGTACGTATTGCGCTCTTATCGTCAAGATGCTGAAGCGGTACTGGAAGCAAATCAAAAATACTTTGATGGAGCACCGCGCACGCGGTTTCTGCGGATCCGGATGATCTCGGATGCAACTACGCGCGCGCTGGAACTCCAAAAAGGCTCTCTGGATCTTGTCATGGGAGCTGTAATTGTTCCTCCGGACCATTATTCCGTGCTGAAGAACCAACCGCACCTGAAGACCATCCTTTCACCGGGCAACAACTATTCGTACCTGGGCTTCAACATGAAAGACGGCCTGTTGAAAGACCGGAGAGTTCGCCAGGCCATCGGATACGCAATTGACCGCGAAGAGATCGTCCGGAAGCTGTACCATGGCGCTGCGACGCGCGCCAGCGGATTGCTCGCGCCTCATCACTGGTCTTACGAAAAAGATGTATTGATTCTTTCCCACGATCCTGGAAAAGCCAAAGCGCTATTGAACGAAGCGGGCCATCCAGACCCGGATGGAGAGGGTCCAAAAATGCGTTTCTATTTAACACACAAATCAAGCACCAATGAATTCAGACGAATGCTTGCATCAGTTTTTCAAAGTCAGCTGAAAACAGTTGGTATCGGATTGAAAGTCCGGACTTACGAATTTGGAACCTTTTTTTCGGACATCAACCGCGGAAATTTTCAAATGTTTATGCTCACATGGATTGGAGAAAGCGATCCCGATATTTACCGGAATATTTTTTCTACAAACGGAACCAGAAACCGTGGCAAGTACAGCGATCCGCAAATCGATCGATGGGTTGAAGGAGCCCGCACGGCAGAAACAGAAGATCAGCAGAAATACTTCTATTCTCTTATACAGAAGAAAATCGCTGAAGATTGTCCTTATGTATCACTCTGGTATGAAAACAATGTTGCAGTATTTCGAAAGGAGATGCAGGGCTTTGAATTGACTCCTAACGCCGATGTCCGTCTATTGAAAAATGTGTACTGGAGTCCTTCGTAGTGGCCGAGCATTTTCCATGCGGCATGTATAAACATATTCAGTAATTTATTGTGAGCCCTTACTCAACATACTTTGTCACATGAAAATGCTCTGCAAAATCAATGGCTAGCAGAGCATTTAGCTGGGCAGGAAGCTGGCGGTACTATAGCAGGCATCTTTGGAATTTCGGAGCTATTCACGTTACAATGGCAAATGCTCTGCCACTACAGTGAGGAGAAATTATATATGAATACAAAGAGTTTTGTTGAGTTGGAAGAACGATACAGCGCCAGAAATTATCATCCGCTGGATGTTGTGATCAATCGTGCGGAGGGCGTCTGGGTATATGACGTTGAGGGAAACCGCTACCTGGACTGTCTGAGCGCATATTCAGCGGTGAACCAGGGACACAGGCATCCACGCATTATGAAAGCGCTTGTCGAACAAGCGGGAAAAGTGACTCTAACTTCACGCGCCTTTCGCAATGATCAGTTCGGACTGTTTTGCAAAGAGCTTTGTGAACTTACCGGTTACGAAATGACTCTGTTGATGAACTCGGGTGCGGAAGCTGTAGAAACAGCGGTTAAGACGGCACGCAAATGGGGCTATGTAAAGAAAGGGATTGAAAAAGACAAAGCGGAAATCATTGTGTGCGAAGATAATTTTCACGGGCGCACGACTACTATCATCAGTTTTTCGAGTGAACCGCAGTACCGGGAAGATTTCGGACCCTACACACCCGGCTTCAAATTGATTCCCTACGGCGATGCTGATGCCTTGCGCAAGGCGATTACTCCAAATACCGCCGGTTTTCTTGTTGAACCGATTCAGGGAGAGAGTGGTGTAAAGTTTCCGCCGGAAGGTTATCTCAAGAGAGCTGCAGAAATTTGCAAAGAGAATAACGTTTTGTTTATTACTGATGAGATTCAAAGCGGGCTGGGCCGCGCGGGAACTATGTTCGCCGCTGATTACGAAGGTGTGCATTCCGACATGGTAATCATTGGAAAAGCACTCGGGGGCGGTTTCTATCCGATTTCAGGAGTGCTAGCGAGTCGCGAAATTCTAGGAGTCTACCGGCCTGGAGATCATGGGAGTACGTTTGGAGGGAATCCCCTGGCCTGCGCCGTCGCGCGGGAAGCGTTAAAAGTCATTGTAGAAGAAAGGCTGGTGGAAAAATCGGCTGAACTGGGAAAGTATTTCCTCAACAAAGTGAGAGAGATTCCGAGCCGTTATATCAAACAGGTTCGAGGCCGCGGACTCTTTATTGGAATCGATTTAAAGCCGGAAGCAGGTGGCGCGCGTAAATTTTGCGAAGCGCTCAAAGGGCGTGGAATGCTCTGCAAAGAAACGCACGAACATGTGATCCGGTTGGCTCCGCCTCTGGTGATTTCGCAGGAGGAAATCGATTGGGCGTGCGACCAGCTCCGCGCAGTTTTATAAGTCATGGCACTACTATGCATAACAGCTTTCGGCTGATCGTTGTTTTATTCCTGATTGCGCTGGTTCTTCACAACTACAATTCCAATAAGGTCCTGAATCTTGCGCTGGATTCGCTTGGGCAGAACATAGAAGACCGAATGCGAATCGTAGCGGAGCAAACCAATTCAGAGCTGGAACGTGCGCCATTGAGCGCCGAAACGCTGCGAACTTTGTGCAACCTTCACAAGCTGGATGGAATTATCGTTTATGGAAAAGGCTTTCAAATCCTGGAGAAGTTTCACCAGCCGCTTCCCGGGGATTTGATACAGCAGCTCAGCTCAGCGTCAAATTTTCCGAATGCCAGCACCCATTCGGAACCGTATCTGGTCCGCCGCGTGAACCCTCCCCGTGAGCAAGGATTGTCCGCAGTGCTCCTTTTGTTCAATGCGGAAAGGCTTTTCAGGATTGAGCGTTCTGCAAAAATCATCAACTACCTGAATTTGCTGGTTATAGGATTCGCTGCAATCCTCGGTTTCTACTTTATTGAATCTACATTACGTCCCCTGCGAGTTTTAATGCAGACAGCGCGATCTGCTCCCTCCGATTTGCCTTCGACCGGCAACCGAAACGACTCCGATTTCCTGATCGGGACTTTCAAAGGTGTAATCGCCAAACTAAAAGAGAAAGAGCAGGAGCTCAATCGCTTGCATCAGGCGGAAAAAGCGCGCGCGGATGATGTAGAGCATTTGAATCAGGATTTGCTGCGCAGTATCGGAAGCGGGCTGATTTTGATCGATCGATCGGGAAAGATCCGCGTCTTCAACCACGCGGCGGAACAGATCCTCGAAGCATCCAGACTCACAGCCGTGAACCAGCCTTACGAATCGGTCGTTCCGAAATATTCACCGTTGCTTTTACAGGACATTCGCAATTGTTTTGCGCAAAAGAATCACATTGTGCGCGCCGAGATGGTGCTTCAAACGGCCAGAGGAAATTCACGTTTTCTCAGCGCAAGCATCATGCCCCTGCAGGACCGCCAGCAACAATTTTCGGGAGTGTTCTGTATTTTTTCGGATATTACAGAGTTCAAAATGCTTCAACAGCACATGGCGCAAAAAGAAAAATTCGCAAGTCTTGGAGAAATGGCGGCAGGCGTAGCGCACGAATTTCGGAATTCCATTGCAACCGTCACCGGATACCTGCAAATGGTGGAAGACAGAATCACTCTCGAACAAAAAACTTACATTGCCCCCATCCATAAGGAAATCAATTCTCTTCAAAAAGTGGTCAATGATTTCCTTTCGTTCGCAAAACCTGTGCAGCCACATTTCGAAAAAGTAAATCTACGTGAAATCATTCAGGATTGCATCGCAGAAACCACAGTGACTTCAAAAGAGGTCGATTTCGAATGTCGCGGAGAATTTCCCGAAATCCCGGGTGATGAAGCGATGTTGCGTCAAGTCTTTTCCAACCTGTTCCGAAACGCCGTAGAAGCTCTCAAAGGAACGGGCCGGAAAGGATGCGTTTCGGTAAGCGGCAGCGTAACAGCGGAAGGGAAAGCATCCCGCATAGAAATCAGAGACAACGGGAATGGTATCCGGCCGGAAGATCTTGAACGCATTTTTACGCCGTTTTACTCAACAAAACAGGACGGTGTTGGACTCGGATTGGCGATTGTCCAGAAACTCGTCCTGTCTCACAATGGTTCGATCCACGTGGATAGCAATCCTGAAGGAAGCGTCTTCCGAGTTCACCTGCCGGTTGTGTAAGAAGGGGGATAAGGGGACGATGGAGATAAGGAGATATTTTTTTATATCCCATATCTCAAGTATCTCCTTATCTCCCTTCTTACTCGAGCTACTGCTCAAAGCTTGTTCAGTTCGGCGAGTCGTTGGAAAGTGATCAAGCTTCGAGCGATCTGGCTGGAGTGATTCACGAACAGGCTTTTAGGAGCGGAAAACTCTAGAATCGGATGATCATCCAGGTTTAGCGGAACCGTTTTCCGAACGACCTGCATCATTCTGTCATCTCCAACATAGCGCGCAAAAAGATAATCAGGCGTAATGGAAGAACGATGCATGGACCACCAAACGGCCGGATCCGACATCCGTTGCGCCAGAACGTTTCGGCTCACTGGAATAGGCTCTGCCGCGCCAAGGACCAGCATATCGCTTTCATCGATCCATATGGATAAGTAAGGAAAAACAGAGTGAAACGTCTTGAGAAAAATCAGAACGTCCTCCATGGAAATTTGATACAAATGGATCCACTGGCACATGATTCCACCCGGCTTCAACCTTTGTTTTGCAGAAAGAAAGAACTCGCGCGTGAACAAATTGGCGACACCTGACATCCACAGGTTGCTCGGTTCTGAAGTAATCACATCGTACCGACCGGAACTATGACGAACAAAATTTCGTCCGTCATCCAGAATGAGACGAAAAATCTTTCGATCCATCACCCTCAAGTTTTCTTTATCAAAAAATCGAGCGGCCTCTGCGACTTTCTTCTCAATTTCTACGCAATCGATGCGGCGCAGTCCATGAGTAACCAGCGCTCCTGAAGTCACCCCGCTTCCCAGGCCAATCACGAGGGCCTCATCGGCATCCCCTTTCAGGAGCACAGGCAAATGCCCGAGCAACAATTGCGTGCGCATGTCGCCCGTGGGGACATTCGACGCATCCGGTTTTCCGTTGATCAACAAACTCCTGATGTTTTTTTGTTGCTCCACAACGGCCACCGTAGCCGTTAAACCCTCTCCATAGTAGATCAACCTGAACTCTTGAGCAGAATGTGGCACTGGGAGCAAACCTGACTCAAGATATCGCGGTGGAATCTTTTTCGCACTTGCCTGTTTCGGAACGTATTTGTAGGCGAATGCGTAGAAGCCTGAATTGTAGATAGACTGATTCCATTGCGGCAACATCAACAACAGCAGAAGACATACCGCGCCGATCGCAAGCACCTTCCTATCGTGATGCTTTGGATGACTTTTGCGAAAACAAACAATTCCAATGATGAGATTCAAAAGACCCATCAACCGGATCGATCGTTCCACACCCAGCGATGGAATCAAAAGAAAACCGGCGCAGATGCTGCCGGCTATACTGCCAACTGTATTGAAACTGTAAATGTTTGCTACATGCCGCGGAAGATCCTTCGATTGACTGCGAAAGAATTGCAGAGCTGCGGGAAACGCCGCTCCGCTCAAAAATGTGGCATAGAAAACGGTTGCGCCAATCAAAAGAAATTGCGCAGTCTGAAATAATGCAAAGGAATCATACAACGACTGATAAAGCCAGATGAGCAAATATGGAACCCCCATAAAAACACCCAGAAAAAAAATCGCCGCAAGACAGATCCGGAACTGAATCAGGCTGAAGAATTGATACGGGTCCGCTCCTTCCGAGATTCGTTTGGAATAATAGCTGCTCCCGCAAGCGATACCGAGTAAGAAAGCAGAGAGAATGGAGCTGAAAGCATAAACAGAGGAACCAAAAAACATGGAAAGGGCGCGCGTCCATAGAATTTCGTAGGAAAGCGACGCAAAGCCTGTGAGAAACACAAGGAGATAAGCAGGATGGAACCGGCCCACCCCCGCGCGAACTTCCCATTCTTCGAACGTTGACCGCGCCGAAAGAAACAGCGCAAGCAGCCCGATGGCCAAATTCAGGAAAGCGGTCGAAACGATAGTTGTTTTTATTCCTAGATGTGGGAGTAAAATGTATCCGCAAAGGAGCGTTCCCAATACGGCGCCTGCTGTATTGATTCCATAGAGAAACGCCGCGCTGTGACGCCTCTGGTCTTCCGCAAAAGAGCGAACCAGAACGGGAAGAGTGGCCCCCATGGCAACCGCAGGAAGAAGAAAAAGTAACGCGGTAATGCTTGCTTTGAGAAGAACCGAAAGCCAGAACTGAGAAGCGACACCGGCATACGCATGGCCGTAGATTTGATCCACCCAGCCACCCAACCACGGAGTGCAGGCCGAGTAGCTTGCAACAAAAAATTCCAGAACCGCGTAAGTTCGAAGAGGATGGCTGCGAAATAGGGAGATTCGCGGCGCCACGAAGCTGCCAAGGGCCAACCCACCCAGGAAAATGGATACGACAACTGTGATTGCGAGCGAAGTGTTCCCCAGGACAGTGGAGAGGATGCGTGACCACGAGATCTCATATACCAAACCTGTAAAACCACTGAGGAAAAAGAGAACGTAGAGGAGCCACCGTGAGGATAGCTTTGGTAAGGACTTCAAATTTTCAGGACGTTGCGTATGAATTGTTCAATGGCCGCTTGCTGAACCGCAGAAATATTTTCGAAATGAATACCCATGCCGAAAGTTCGACCGCTGTCTTCCACTGAACCACCCCAGACCACTCTTCCTTTCACTTGAACTTCCTGATCCACAAGCTCGAATGTGAGCTGGATCGGGTCTCCGGAATCCAGCATCTCAGAGGTCCGCAAAAGAACGCCATCTACTGATAAATTCAAAACACGAGCGGCAACAGTCCTTTCTCCACGGGTGAAAGAGGCTTCAAAATCGACCGGAACACGTACGGATCTTCTTTTTTCCCCAAAACTCATTTCAAGCCCGCTGCATGTATTTGCCTTCAGTGGTATCGATGCGAATCCTTTCACCGGTATTCACAAACTGAGGCACTTGAACAATCAGTCCGGTTTCCAGTTTTGCGGCCTTTGTCACGTTTGTAACGGTTGCGGATCGAACGCTTGGTTCGGTTTCTAAAACTATCAAATCAACGGTACTCGGCATTTCGATCGAGATCGGTTGGCCTTCATGGAATTGAGCTTCCACCTTAATATTCGGAATCAAGTAGTAAACATCGTCACCGAGAGTATCGGCATTCAATGTGATCTGCTCATAGTTTTCCGTGTTCATGAAATGATAATCGCTACCTTCATTGTAAAGATACTCCAGCTCATGAGTATCCAGACTAATCCGATCAACACTTTCTTCAGATCGAAATCTACGTTCCGTCTGTTTTCCGCTGCGAAGGTTGCGCATTTTGGTTTGCACCATACCTCGCCAGTTTCCGGGTGTGATGTGTTGAACTGTCATAACAGAGTACAGTTCATTATCCACTTTCAATATCATACCCCGTCGAATTTGTGTGGCTGCAATCATGAAAAAAACTCCTTAGAATTTCACCGCAGAGCGATGACAGATAAGCAGGAAAAATCCAGCCTAGATTTTAGACAAAACCACTACATATTGCAAACGGGTCG
>JAKEFK010000080.1 GCA_022616075.1 bacterium | reverse complement strand
TCATCAAAGCTGGTGCTGTTATACGCTTGCAAAAGCGGTTTTTGCTGACGCAGAAGATCTCTGGCTTCCAGCAGAATCTCGCGTTCGGTTGAGTTGATGGAGTGTCCCTTCCATTTCAACGCCGCGCCGAAGGCTTCTCGCGCATCATCCAGCATCAGAATTCTGTGTTTGAACCTTTCATCCCACAGAATGCTCCAGGAATCCACCTTCTCCGGTATTTTCTTTTTGTTGAATCCGATTCCAGTCGTGCTCCAGAGAAAAGGCACCGAGTACCGGTTTCCAGGATCGTAATAGAGATTCTTGAAGCGCGAACCTATGTTGCGAAAGTTGGGAACCTGCGTGATATCCATCTGTCGAAGCAAGTTCAAGCGGACCAGAACACTGACCATGTAGTCGGAGGGCACAACGACATCGTAATCTGCCACACCGGACTGTAGTTTTTCGAGCAACGCCTCGTTCGAATCGAATGTCGAAAAATTTAGCCGGATTCCGGTTTCACGCTCAAAACGCTGCAAGGACTGTTCAGGAATATAAGCGGACCAGACGTATAAGTTAACTTGCCTTTGCTTTTTTTCCGCCGTGCGAGTCTTATTGCACGCTAAAGAAATGAGAATGCAAATGAGAATTACAATTCTCTTCATGCTCATGAAGGCAGGCAAGATGCCTGCGGCCCGTAATGCAGGCTAGAAGCCTGCGCTCCATAGCCTGCGTTTTGCTACTGCTTTACTTTAGCATGCGGGGACTTCATCGAATTAATGCTCTCGCCATAGCTGTCCGGTGTCCCTTCTTTATTGCCCTCCATATGTGTCTTCAACAGAAATTGCTTTTTGGTATCCACATTGGAACTGGCATTGAACTGCTTCTCTATCAAGGGATTTACCGTAACACCATTTACATTTTCATTATCCACGATAAAGCCCTGCTTCAAATCTCCACTACGGGGGAATACTCCGGCCACCACATGACCCGGACTTCCTGCGTGCATAATATCGAACATCGGCTGTCCATTCTTCTTGATTCCGCCCAAGACATTTTCAGTCAGCGCTGAAAATCCTTCACAATCGATCAAACGTTTTCCATCTTTCGCGAGCGGCTGTTGCTTGAAGCTGGAATCGATGTTTTTCGGATCCAGTTTTGGATTCCAATCCACGCCACCAGGATGGCGATAAAAGGTCTTCAAGTACTGTGCGTATTCATTTTTGATTTGTTGTGGAGATGCGCCGCGGTCCGCCAGGCCCTGAAAATACGCTTGTGCAGCTTTTGCAGAAGGAGGATTCGGCACATCTGTGCCGTTGATTCCTGACATCTTCGTTGTGAAATCCTTCTGCGCTTCACGCGATTTTTTCGCGTTGGCATCGCTGATGTTCGCAAGATCGTCACCGATAATCTTCGTGTAGTTCGATCCGGTTTTGTAGCCGTTCACGGGCTTCATCGATTCGGGATGATTCCCCAACGGATCTGCTCCCGGCACGTTTTTTGGCAAACCGTTTTCTCCGTACTGATGCAGCGCGGGCAGCTGATCCATTTTCTCAGAACGCTTAGCAGCATCCTGCTTGAGATCATCGCCGGCGCGCGTGGAATTCAAACTTCCGATCGTTGTTCCGACAAAGCCGCCATAGTTCAAGCCGGAAACAAGCGAGGCGTGAAGATGCGGATGATTCTTCTCCAGCCATTTGACGGATTCATTCTTTTGCCCTTGCTTATAAGCGGATTGAATCGTCTCGTATTCCGATTTAGAGATCCCTCCTGCGCCATCCAGTTTGCTGCTGGTTGCTTTCTCCGTTAACATTTTAACGTCCGTTGCAGGCGAACCCAACAACTGCAGCTGCCTGGCTACTGCTGCCGGATCATTGTTGATCGCATCCTTAGCGCTCTTTGAGACAGCGGGGTCCACGTTTCTTGGTTTTGATTCTTCCGGTTTCGCGGTATTCGATGCTGCTGCCTGGCCCTTTGCCGGGCTGTCTACCACTCCAGCTGAACTTGTTGAACTTGCTCCAACGGGTTTCATAATCGATCCTCCTTAATTTTTTGTTCAACCTCTATTTTCGACAAACCGTCGTTTTCGTCCCCTGCATGCACTCCGATACTTTCCTCCCGAAACAGATAGGCACGGAAGTATAACTAAAGTTAGAAACAATTCCGGGCTGTAAGGACCGGAACAGTTTGCTCTCCCGTCTCAGGTATTTCACAATAACAACAAGGAGAAGAGCATGGCTGAAGACGTTCAAACCTACAAAAAACGACTTTTGGGATATCTGGGGGACCAGGATCCGCTCAAAATTCTAAGTGGAACCCCAGACCGCTTGAGGCAACTGTTGCAAGAAACGAAAGCAACCGAACGCGACACGCAATCTTCCGACCGATGGTCCAGACTACAGTTATTGGCGCATCTCACTGAAGGAGAGATAGTAATCGCATTCAGAATCAGGCTGATTGCCACGGATTCGGGCGCGAATATTCAGGCTTACGATCAGGAGAAATTCGTGAAAAGAGCCGGATATCTGTTAAAGGAACCCGAAAAAACTCTTGCCCTTTTCAGCGCCCTCCGAAGCGCAAACATTGCCTACATCAAAAGTTTGCCCGAAGAAACATGGGAAAATTACGGAATCCATTCAGAGCGTGGAAAAGAAAGCATCCGCGATATGGTTTCACTCTATGCAGCGCATGATCTCAATCATCTGAAACAATTCGAGTCCGCAAGATAACAAGCGCGTCGAAAAGCCGTCGCCGCTCAACGTCAGGAGCAACTCGGCACGAATACCGGACTGGCGTTATCGAGAAAGGCGGTGTCGCTGGTGTCTGTATTCGTGATTTTCAGCTTCCACTGACCGGGAGCGCAGCTTGCAACTTTATGAGTCAGCTTGAATTTCGTCAACTCGCTTCTCGCTTCGTTACTGGAGAATGCTTCAACCGACCTAACAGTCGTTCCGCCCGGGTTAACCAATTCGATCCTCAGTTTGATCGGATTAGGTCCCGGAAGCACGGTTGTAAGCTGGTGATGCCAATCCGCCGTTATTTCGATTATGCCCTGGGCAAAACCAGCTGTGTCACCGAAAGAAATCGACTTGGATTCACCTTTAAAAAGCACGCCGGTGAAGGGGATGCTGATCCTTTTCACAGTGCCGTCATAGTCGATCCTGATCGTACCGGATATGGCGAATGAAGGCGTGCCGGCACCGTATTTGACTCTAACCCGCCATGGCAAAGTACATCCACGAGGACTTCCGCCGCCGAAGCTCAGTATTGTTACGATCTGTTCACTAGTTGTGGCATTAGCATTTCTCGCTTCGACAAGCGGCCCTTCCTGATTTGCTGCTGTATCCGGCTCTCTCAATTCAATTATTATCGGGATATTGTTACTTGTACCAGAGGGCCCCAGTCTTTTGAACTTCACCACCGCCGCAACTTGCCGGCCGCAGGGAACAGGAAAAGTTCTGAAGACGGAACTGGAGTATTGTGTTCCTGGACCGAACTCAAACGTTTTGGTAATATTCGAAGCGAATGTCGAACCTGCGTTTGCAAGCACGAACAGAGCCACACTTGCCAAGATTGTTGTAATTTTTTTCATTTGCTTTATCTCCTCACCAATGTGTCCTTCCACAAGCGCTACTGAGTGAGCTCAAAGGTCGCGCGTATCGTGGAGTTTTCAGACAGCGTAATTCTGCATAAAGCTGCTGTGGAATTATTGCAAGCAGTCGCCGAGCCGGTTCCACCGGACCAGTTCCTGAAAGTGGAATTTGATGACGGCAGAGCGCGCAGCGTGATCGCCGTGCCTGCACTCACTGAAGAAGAGCAGTCTGCACCGCAGTTCATCCCTTGACTATCCGTCACCGTACCCGTGCCGGTCCCGCCTTTGGTTACTGTGAGCGTTACTGTGGGCGGAGGTGGTGGAGGTGGCGGAGGTGGTGGCGTGATAAATTTCGCTTCAATAGATATACGTTTGTCAATCACAAACACGCAAGGGTTTGACTGTGTGCTGCACATGGCACCCGCGGGAGAGCCGGAAAGAACCTTCCAGCCGGCAAAATTCGATCCTGCATCGGGGACGGCCTTGATACTCACCTGCGAATTAGGAATGAAAGGTTCTGCAAGGCCAAAGCCACTTTGGCATGTAATGACTGCACCGTTGTTCATCGTAAATATGGCCTTTCCAGGTCCAGAGACCTGCAACGCCAGTACGGAAGGGGGAAAGAATGTGGCAAGTATGGTGGAGTTAGCGTTCAAATTAATTGTGCATGGACCGTTACCGCTACACGCTGCTGATCCGGTCCCGTGACTCCAACCGTCGAATTCGTGATTTGCGGCGGCGGTAGCGGTGAGGGTAATGGAACCGGCCGGAAGCGTTTGCGTGCTACAAACAGTACTTGGCGAAACTTCACAAATGAAGGCCTTCGTTCCATTGGGAAGGCTTCCGACAATTCTTCCGGAACCAAAGCCTTGAGTATTTATTTTTAGTTCAAACGATGCCGAAAGGGCGGTTGCACACACGGCCACACACAGAATCGAAAACAGAATCACTTTCATGCCTATTCCTCCTGCTCAGTTAACACATTGCAAAACTCTTGCCCTTGCTCCAAAAGAATGCCACCGACTCAAAGAGGGCATTTCAAAACGCTCGGAGAGCAACAGCAATTGCTTTAGAAAACAACGACAGTTGCTAAAATAAAGCTACTGATGATAAAAGAGCGGAATTCCTTTATTGATCTTCTTCCGGTCGCGGTCTTGTTTAATCTTGCTGTCGCCCAACCCCTCTATGATCTGCTGTCGCGCAACGCACAGTTTTTTGTGGCTCGCAGGAGTGAACCGGTCGATATTCTTGTGCTTGCGTTGATGATCTCCTTCCTGATCCCATTAACCCTCATGCTTCTGGTGCACGGGCTGAAAAAACTGAGTGCAGCAGCAGGCCATATCGCGTACGCTCTCCTCTTCGTTTTGCTGACAGCACTGTCTTTCATTCCACTCTTTAAAAAAGTGGAGGTTTTGCCCGGTTGGGTAATCCTGGGCGCATCTCTCTTTCTGGGTGGTTTATTGCTCTGGTTTGTAAGGCGATTTCAGACTGCCCATCTGTTTCTGAAATATTTATCCGTATCCATTTTCGTTTTCACGGCAATATTTTTGATGAATCCCTCCATTTCAAAAATCCTTTCTCGAGAGACACCACAAAGCACCACCGTAACCAAAGTATCGGCCACAACGCCGGTTGTGCTTCTGATTTTAGATGAGCTTCCTATCATTTCGTTGCTGGACGAGAACCGGGAAATTGATGCTGTTCGTTTCCCAAATTTCAGCAAGCTGCAGAAAGATTCCCTATGGTTCCGAAACACTTCAACGGTGGCAGATGGAACGCCGGAAGCAGTTGCCGGGATTCTGACCGGCAAATATCCGAATCCAAAACGGCTCCCGGCACTGAAGGATTATCCCAATAACCTTTTTACGCTCCTTGCCGGATCTTACGAGCTGAGGGTGCTGGAGCATGAAACAAAGTTGTGTCCTGAGCACGTGAATGTAGCAGATGAACCAAAGAAATCGGCAGTGGAAAGGCTTCGAACACTCTTTCTGGATCTCTCTGTTGTTTACCTTCACGTCATTCTTCCGGTTGAACTCGCTGAAAATTTGCCATCGATCAAGCACACCTGGAGCAATTTCTGGGATAAAACCGATTCCGGCAATGTTCTTGTAAGACTTGATGACGCTTACTCCTCACGAATCGGGCAGTTCAAAAAATTTCTGGAGTTGCTCACACCTGCAAAGAAACCTGCCCTTTATTTTCAACATATCTTCTTACCTCATGTTCCCTGGGAATATGTGCCTTCCGGGAATCAGTACGATTACCGCGGATACGGCCCGATGGGGATAGAAGGAGTATCTGTAAAGGAAGAGAACTGGCTGGATGATGACTGGGTTGTTTTTCGCGGTTATCAACGCCATCTTTTGCAACTGTGTTTTGTCGATCGAAAACTCGGTGAACTCACTCAGCATTTGAAATCAGTCGGCCTCTATGACAGTGCGCTGATTGTAGTCACCGCTGATCACGGCGCCAGCTTCCTTCCCGGTGAGTCCCTTCGATCGGTCTCCGATGCGAATTATCAAGACATCCTTCCCGTGCCCTTTTTTCTGAAACTTCCCAACTCAACAAAAGGAGCAATCATTGACCGGAATGTTGAGTCTGTGGACATACTTCCCACAATCGCGGACGCGCTCGGGATCAAACTTCCTTTCCCTACAGATGGTTTTTCTGCCCTTCAAGACCGGTCCCCGCAACGCAGCAAAAAAAGAGTGTACAAAACGATTTTCAGCAAAGATAAAGAGTGGCGCGAGTTCGATTCTGAGATCATAAGTTCCGCTTCGATAAAAAGGAAAATCGCTGTCTTTGGAACCGGGAATCCAGATCAAATTCTGGAGCCGACTCTCATTCCCCAATTGCTGAAGATGAGTCCAACCGATTCTTCTTTCGGGAACAATAACAACGTACAGATTGAACTGAAGAATCCTCAATCGTTCGAGAACGTGGATTTAAAATCAGGATTCATTCCTGTGTTCATTGCCGGTCGAGCCGTTTTTCCGTTCACACCGAAAGGACCGATTCTTCTGGGAGTTTGGATCAATGGCCGGTTCAACGGTATTACACGCACGTTCCCGCCTGACTTGAAAGAGAAAGGGTGGTTGAGGACACTATGGATCAAATCAACAGCAAAGAAGCAGGATTTCAGAATAGAGGACGTTCAAGGTTTTGGAATTATGGTCCCGGAATCTTCTTTTCGTCAGGGTAAGAACGATATTCAAGTAATCAACCTTCAGAATTGGGCAGAAAAGAATGCGTTTCAACCACCGAGACTGTTTGAATAGTAGCGACTAAGTCGAAGTACCGTGGGCGTCCCGCCTGCGGTATTTGCGATTTAGCTTGGGCACGGGTGAAACTTTGACCGCCATGCGGATTAATTTTTCGATCGCCTTCACATCACGCTTCTGATGCGGCATCGCAAAAGAGATTGCATGGCCTACAGATCCTGCGCGGCCGGTCCTGCCGATCCGGTGAACGTAATCCTGCGTATTTAGGGGCAGGTCATAATTCACAACAAGCTCTATTCCTGTAACGTCGAT
>JAKEFK010000079.1 GCA_022616075.1 bacterium | reverse complement strand
TTGCCTCCCAACAAATCTTTCATCTGGCCGGTTCCTTCCGCCTTTCCTTCACCGAAAAAATAAACAAATTTTTCACTCATAACACCTCAATATTTACCGCAGAGAACGCTGAGGGCGCGGAGAAAAAAACAGAAAATGATTTTTCTCGGCGGTCTCTGCGTGCTCTGCGGTGAATTATTATAGCTCGATTTGCAGGGCTGAAAAATCGGCGATCTTCCTGTAAAGTTCGCTGATTTCCTGCAGCAAAGCAATACGATTATTGCGAAGTTCCAACTGGTCCACCATTACCATAACTTCGTCGAAGAAATTATCGATCTCGGGTCCCAGTGTAACCATGATTTCGAGCGCATCTTCGTATTGCTTTTCCTGGATATTTTGTTGAACGCGAAACGCCAGATCGCTGAACGCCCGGTGGAGCCGGATTTCTCCATCCTCCTGTAGGCGTTCCGTATCGAACATATGATGGGGTTGATCGAAAATGATGTTATTGATTCTTTTGAAACCGCGCGCGAGAGTCTTCAAGTCTTCAGAATCATGCATTGTCCAAAGCGCTTTTGTCTTTGCATGGGCTTCTACGTACGACTTGTTCTCCGTATTGAGAATTGCATTTAAATAGTCGTGCGCCACGCCCTCTTGCTCCATCAGGAAGCGGAAGCGGCTCTCCATTAAATCGAGAAGGCCGCGTAACAATTCACCGGGAGTCGCTTTTGTTTTCACATTGTAGAAGGACAATGCATGCTCAAATATCTTGCGAAAATCCACAGGAAACCGGCGTTCCAGAACAATTTTCATGGCACCGGTAGAAACTCGTCGCAGAGCATAAGGGTCTTTCGATCCTGTTGGAATCATATTTAACACAAATCCGGAAGCCAGAGTTTCGATTCGATCAGATAAAGAGAGCAAGGCGCCGGCCAGATTTCTTGGAATCGAATCTTCGCTTGATACGGGCAAATATTGATCGTATAGAGCTTGCCAGAATATCTCCGGATGATTCTCAGCGCGCGCATACAATCCGCACATGATCCCCTGCAACTCCGGAAATTCGCCCACCATATGTGTTAGAAGATCGACCTTGCACAGATCAATGAGCTGCGGCAAGATCTGTTCCAGAGATGGTTCCTGAATCTGCTGCTGTAAGTTCGCTCCGATGGATCTCATCCGGGCAATCTTCTCGCTATAGCTGCCCAGTTTTTCGTGATACGTGAGCCGTTCCAGTCCTTTTTTTCGCGCTTCCAGCGGGGTCTTACGGTCTTCGTTCCAGAAAAACTCTGCGTCACGCAAACGTGCCAGGAGAACCCGTTCGTGTCCCTGCCGGATTAGTTCCGGCTTAGATGCTTTGGTATTGAGAACTGTGTGAAATACAGGAAGCAGATTCTTCGAAGAGTCGACGCTGCAAAAGTATTTCTGATGTTTGCGCATCGCGTTGATCAAGATTTCCTGCGGGAGAAGTAAAAATGAGGGTGGAAAATTTCCGGTCAGCACTTCCGGGTATTCCACTTCATTTGCCATGACTCGTAAGAGCGCTTCATCCGCTTTGAGATGTCCTCCGGCGGCTGTCGATTGCTGCTCCAATTCGCGCCGGATGATTTCCGTACGCTCGGTGCAACGAAGCACGACTCCATTTTCTGATAGTTTGGCTTTGTATTCTTCGTAAGATCTGGCGGCGAGTTTCTTCTTTCCTAGAAACCGGTGACCAAACGTGTGATTGCCTGCCCCTACTCCAGCAATTTTCAGGGGAATCACTTTGCCGCCAAAAATGCACAGAATATTACGGATCGGACGCCCGAAAACAAAGTTTCCGGATTCCCACCTCATGAATTTGTGAAACGAAAGCTGCGAAACCAGGATTGGAAGAAGTTCTTTCAGGACTGCTGCAGCCGGTTTTCCTTTGACCAGGATCTCCGCGCTCAGATACTCCCCTTTTGGTGTTGTTACAAACTTCAACTTTTCGAATGGAACTCCAGTGTTTTTTGCGAATCCAAGCCCGGCGGGTGTCCACTGACCTTCCATGTCCAAGGCTATCTTGCGTGGCGGACCCATCTTTGCCTCGCGCAAATCCTTTTGCCGCGGCTCTACGTCGGCGCGCAATACAAGCCTGCGCGGCGTCGATTCCGTTTCTAAACCGCTATAAACCAGCCGGTTTGAATCGAAAAGGGACGCTCCCTTCTGTTTCAATTCGTCCGGCAAAACAAATAAATCTTCTGCTGGAATTTCTTCGCAACCAAGCTCAAATAGTAATTCAGGCATTTTTCGATACTGGAGGCGTATTGTAAGCGGAGGCAATACGACATACAAGATTCCTAATCCTGGCAATCATTCCTGTTCTTTCCGTAACGCTGATTGCTCCCCTGGACTCTAATACATTAAAAACATGAGAACACTTTAAACAATAATCATAAGCAGGGCGAAGCAAACCGAGATCAATCAGATTCTTTGCTTCAGCTTCATATTGGGCCAGCAACTGAAGATGGAGCTCTACACTGGCAGCTTCAAACGAGTACTTTGAAAATTGATACTCTTCCTGCAACCTCACTTTTTCGTAGTTGATCTCGTTGTTCCAATTCAACTGAAACACGCTTTCTTTCTGGGTGATCATCGCAGCGATCCGTTCCAGTCCGTAAGTGATTTCGGCTGAAACCGGAGAAAGATCAATGCCACCAGCTTGTTGAAAATAGGTGAACTGTGTGATTTCCAGGCCATCGACCAGAACTTGCCATCCAATCCCCCACGCTCCCAACGTTGGCGATTCCCAGTTGTCTTCCTCAAACCTGACGTCGTGTTCAGCGGGATCAATTCCGAACGATTTGAGACTCTGCAGATAAATGTCTTGAACATCGGCAGGGGAAGGTTTCAGGATAACTTGATATTGATAGTGTTTGTAGAGGCGATTCGGATTTTCACCGTATCGTCCGTCCGCAGGCCTCCGGCTGGGTTGCACATAAGCAACGCGAAAGGGATCCGCTCCCAGCACCCGAAAAAAGGTATCCGGATGCATCGTTCCAGCTCCCACCTCAATGTCATAAGGTTGCTGGATAATGCATCCCTGTTTGGCCCAGAAACGTTCGAGCGCAAAAATCAATTCCTGAAAAGTCATAAAATAAACCGCTAAGACGCCAAGGCGCCAAGATCAAGAAATGTCTTAATATTTCTTGGCGTTCTTGGCGTCTTGGCGGTTTATTATAGCAAATGCTTACGGAGACGATAGGACTGCAATTCTTTTCCCAAAAACCGCGTGATCAGGAGATGATTGAGAGTCCCAAGCTCTTCGAGTACGGGGCCTCGAAGCGTCGTGACCCACTCTGTGGAGCCACGCTCAAAAGCATGAATGCTCTTCACAAGTGCAGAAGATAGAAAAATGGAGTCCTCCTTCCTGCACTTTGTGCAGAAAACTTCAGTGCCGGCGGCGAGATATCTTCGTTCCTGAAGAGATTCAAACTTGCGGTTGCATTGCGAACAAAAAGCGACACTGGAAAGAACACCTTGCGAGTGTAGCAACTGAAGCTCCACATAGCGCGCCAGAAAATCGAGATTCTGGTTGTTTACCAGGGCATGTTCGATGTTGGAAAGAATACGAAAAGCGGTAAAGTTTTTTTCATGATCCGGATAAAAGTCGTTGATGAGCTCCGCAAAGTAAAAAAGATAATAGCTGAACCGCAAACTGGGTTGTTTTTCCATGGGTGAATAAAGGAGCTCCGCGCGATCCAGCACCTGTAGTTCCCTGTTTGGTTTGTTGTGAAAAAGAATCCGGACCCGCGTCAACAGCTCCAGGGCCGCACCGAATCGATTCTTCAATTTGCGGGCGCCTTTTGCAACGAGCCGGACTTTTCCCATTTCCTTCGTGAAAAGGACGACAATCTTATCCTGTTCGGCAAGTTTATAAGTGCGAAGGACAAAAGCTTCCGTCGAAACAACGGACATTAACGTGTGCTGACAAAGAGACGCTGGCCCGGGTGGATATTGTTATGATTCAGGCCGTTGATTTTTCTAAGGAGCTCAATCGATGTGGAGAATTTCCGGGATATTGAATAGAGAGTGTCTCCTTTGCGGACCACATAAGTCTTTTTTGCAACGATGCTTTTTGTGGAGGCTTTGCTGGTTGAAGGAGTCTTTGATTCGGCAAGCAAAGTTGGAGCTTTTTTCTGCCCTGGTTTTTCGTGTGTGCGAAGTTGCGTGATGAGATCGGGCACATTCTCGTAACGCCCTGCGGGAAAATGGAGGTCATAACCTGTCGGGATCGGACGTTTTCCGTACATCACGCTTGACTGAAGTGCAGGATTATGAACCCGCAGCTCTTCCCGTGAAATGGAAGAATGATTCAAGATCGTCGTTACCCAGAGGGGTTTGGCCAAACGGATCGTATCGCGCCGAAGCGGTTTGCCATAATCCACGTCGTTGAAATATTTTTTCGAATCGTGCATCACCTTACAGGCTGCGAGAAATTCCGCGTAAAAATTGCGGGATGCAAACCCGAAATACCTTCCACTGTAACCGTTGATAATCGTCATGAAATCTGAAGTGCCCATGGTTCGCACCGCATTCATGACTCCCTGCTGGCCATGATTGTACGACATCAGGTTCAGCGGCCAGCTTCCAAACATGCCGTGGCTCCGCTTCAAATACCTTGCTGCGCCGCGTGTTGCAACCATGGGATCATACCTTTCATCCAGATCGTTATTCACTTTCATGTAAAGTCGCGCGGTTCCAGGCATGAATTGCCAGATACCTGCCGCCCGTGTTTTGGACACTGCTTGATTGTTAAAGGAAGACTCAACCAGCGGCAAATACGACAGCTCTTCCGGCAAACCTTCCAGCCGAAAAACTTTCTTGATCTCATCAAGATAAATGGTCATGCGTTCGAGACCGAGTTCAAAACGTTCTTTGATCCCCTGTTGAATGCGGACATTCTCCGATGCATTCCGGAACTTATTTGTCTCATGAATGTGCTTGTACAGTTCGTAGATATCTTGATGATCCTTTGAAGAAGACTTTGCATTCGGATTGTTGTGAAGCTCTTGAAGAATTCTTTTGATTTTTTCGACTTTTGCTCGAAGCCCCACACTGGCCGCCGTGCGGAGGATCTCATTTTCATCCGGCACATCCACAACCTCAAACACGACATCCATGTTTCTTGCATCATGGATGATCATTTTGTCTTCCTCCCACTCGCCATAAACTTTCATCCAGAAACGAACATTGGACTCGTAGTCTTTTGGCATTGGAAAGCGTTGTGGATCAGGAAACGGGGGAGGCTCTGAGGCCAGGGCCACGCTGCTAAGTAGAAGAAGCAGGACAAAAAAGGAAGATCTCATCATCTCTTTTTATCAAAACTCTAAGATTTTTGCCCCTTTAAGTCAAATCTATTTTTACCGCAGAGTTCGCTGAGAACGCCTAGAGAAATCCTCAGAGATTTTTTTCTAGTTTCCCGGCGTACTCTTCGGTGAATCTATTTGCGGATGGCGCGGCGGTCTCCCCAGAGTCCGCCCTGCTCGACGACCACGTCACCTGCTCCGCGAAATCGCAGGAACATGTGGTCAGCTTCGCTCATCAGGATTTTCTTCAGGTCCTCATCATCCAGGACTTCCGAAAGCAATTTCCCGGACCATGCGATAACGGCTTGAGCTGGGATGTTGGCGGGCAATTCTTCATGAACATTCACGGTGAGCGGTTTCGTCTGGCAGGTTAGAGCCAGTGTGCCTCTACCTGAGATCCTGAGGATAGAGAAAGTCACTCCCGTTCCTTCGTGGCGGAGAATTTGAGGTTCGACTTTTAAGCTGGATTGAGCCACCAGGAAATGATTGGCTTCAACAAAAATAACTTCATTGTTCAACGAAATCATAAGAATTTCTTTGCGCCGATCGGCCAAAAATACGATTCCGCTCCCGCTAACAATTATCAACGGCATCTGTTTCTTTTCTTCGTCATCCCACGGGCTGAATTGAAGATTGCCGGTGTAACTGGAGATGGTCCCGATCCTGCAAATCAGTTTTTCAGAAATGATGATTTCTAATAAATGGGGATCGATGAGTAGGAACCGATCGGAACCGAGGAATGGTTGAATATAAAGCCGGTCCCTTGAAAACTGATCCAGATTTGCGGGATAGGGCATCTCTTGCGTTACCAGCTTTTCTTGTGGTCGAGCCGGTTCCGGAACGCTTGCCGCCGCAGCCCCTTCCTCTTCTTGCTCTTGCAACATTGGCTCCGGCTGGTTCTCGGCGATTGCTTCCTCCTGAACAGCAGCCTCTTCCTGCACCGGCGCTTCTTCGTTTGCCGGTGCTTCTTCCGGAGTCGGTTCCACAGATTCAATTGAGGGCAGCTCCACTTCCGGCATACTCCATTCGGGTTGCGCCTCGATGTTATAAGCCATGTCCTGTGTTTGTTCGAGTTTCTCTTCTTCGATTTCGGGGGTCAAAGGAGACGGCTGAAGAAACCCTTGCTGGATTTCAGTTTCTTCATCCTCACTTTCAGTGACAGCAAAATTAACTTCCAGATCCTCTTCTTCTTCACGTTCCAGGATAGCCGGACGTTCGGTGTCCAAAGCTTCTTCCGAAAGTTCTTCCACTGATTCTTCGCCGGACTGGTGCATCAGTCGCTGCACGGCTTCTGCTATCAATTTTGCCTGACCGCCAACCGGCGTTTCGGTAACACTCTCTTCGCTGGCAGTTTCACTAATTTCATTTTCAACTTCTTCGGGTGTTGGGATTCGATATTCCTGCGGCGCTTCTTCAACCGGAATATCCGGTTCAGCTGGTTCTGCCGTTGTAACGATTGCAAATTCCGGCAACACAGGCTCCCGGTAAAAAACATCCTCTTCCGGATTCTCCTCCGATCGACTTTGCGCGAGAAAAGTAGAAATGTCCGCAGCAATATCGTCTGAAAGCAGGAATGGATCATCAATAGGAGAACTGATCAGAACAGTGGTTTCGGTGTGAATGACGGCTTCCGGTTCGGTCCCCAACTGTTCAGGAAAAAGAGTGGGATGTGTTTTTTCCCATGGCTGCACTTCCTGGATTTCTTCTTCCCTCTGTTCTGCGATCTGCCCGGAACTCTTTTCTTGCGGAAGCTCTTCCTCTTGAGGCGTTGGTGGTCCAAGAAGCGGCTCGAGATTAGCCGTTTTTTGAACATCCTCCGCGGGCGCTTCCACGTGCATCTCAAAAACCCGCTCCTGTGGAGCGAGCATCTCTTCTTCGTGAATCTGAAGCATGGCTTCCGCGAGATCAGGCGCTTTTATTCTTCCTGTGATTTCTTCCGCATAGACTTCTTTGGCTTGCGATTGAATTTCGTCCTGAACGAACGATGCAAGATCTTGCTCCGCTGCAGCAGTTACTTCAGGCTCCAGAATCTCCACAATCTCGAAAGGCAGTATCAACGCGCTTTTGGTTTGTTGCTCATCGAGTCTGACCTGCATTTTTGCTACCATCTTTTCGGCGTTTGCCTGTTCGAAATGATAAAGCGCGTCTTCCCAGAGCCCTTGCTTCTCGTAAAGGAGACCCATGTAAAAATGAGCCTTTGAATTGGATGGCTGCAGTTCTAAGGCGCGATTTAATGAATCGCGGGCCTGTTGCAGTCTATTCAATTTCAGCTGTATCAGACCAAGGTTACTTTGAAGAGCATAAATATCGGGATTATTCGCTGCAAGAGTAACGTACATGTCCTCTGCTTCCGGCAGCATCTCCAGCTTGTAATATGTCATGCCGAGCATGTTCAAAACCTTTTCGTCGTGTGGACGAAGATGGTAGGCAGCTTCCAGTTCTTCGCGGGCTTTTTCGAGTTGATCCTGATCGAAGTATTCCTTCCCTTTGTGAAGGTGCATCAAAAACAAACCTTGATCAAAGGGAGCCGGACCTTTTGACATCAGTAATAGAAACTCACTTTGGTGACTTGCATTCCGGAAACGCGGGAGGAAGAATAGTGGGTGACACCTTTGGCGTCTACATATTTGTAGTATGTAACAAGACGGCTTTTCTGACCGCCTGCGTACGGAACATAACTCGCTTCACCATTGTAGAGCGCGAGCACTTTTCGAACATAGTTTTGCGTTTCCACGTAGTTCGGAATTCCGTTATATCTTTGAACAGCTCCTTCCCCCGCATTGTAAGCCGCAAGCGCAAGCTTCAGATCGCTTCCGAATAGTTCCAATAAATCTTTCAAATAACGCACGCCGCCTTCCACATTTTCTTGTGGATCAAACGCTTTTTTTACACCATAACGATTCGCTGTTCCCGGCATCAACTGCATTAAACCCATCGCGCCTTTCCGTGATACCGCGTTGTGATTGTAGTTGGACTCCACCTGGATGACAGCCTTCACCAGTTCTGCATCTACACCGTGACGGCTGCACGTATCGGTGATAATCGGCCAGTATTCTTCCACTCTCCTTGAATAGGAGAGCGCGTAGGAAGAACCGGAATAGGGACTGGGAACAGGGATGTTATAAAAGACTTTTTTACCGTTCGCGTCCACGCGAACTCGTATGTCAGTGCTCTCGACGAGACAAGGCGCGAGAGGAAATAGAAGAAGAGACAAAAATACACTCAGTCTCATGTTTTTTCGAGCGATTTGGCGATTCTTATCGTATCACTCGAGGCAAAAAGTTGTCAATTGTAGACGATGTAGCGCGGACGTCTCGTCTGCGCTTCCGCAGGCGGGGCGTCCGCGCTACTTTGTTAAATATGCTTGCGTCGCTTTGAGCAACAGATTCAATGATTCTTCGGGAGGCAATTCTTTGAGTTTTTTGAGACCACCTTTGGCAAAGTCTTTTCTGCCACCGCCACCACCGCCGAATTCCGGGACATAGTATTTCCGGAAGAGTTCCGTAGCGTCCTTTCCTTCTGCAACCCGCACTGCGAGTGAACTGCTGGAAACCGATCCGACAGCGATCACCTGAAAACGTCCCGTCCGGAAAACTTCATCCACAAAATTGCCAAGCTGCTCAACGTCTGCTTCACGAAAAACTTTTAAGAAAACCGGACCTTGTTCGATGGCTGGATCTGCTGACGATTTCCCGGACATTGCTTTTGATTTCAAACGTTCGACTTCTTTTTCCAGTTTCCTGTTCCGGTCAATCAGATCCTGGATTCGTTGCACAATTTCGTCTGTGGACGCCTTCAGAGTTGAGCTCAAGTCATTAACAAGCCGCCGTTCCTGTTGAATGTATTCCAGCGCGCCGATTCCTGTGAGGGCTTCGATCCTCCGAACGCCTGCCGCCGTGCTCGATTCACGCGCAATCAAGAAAGCGCCCACCTCTCCGGTGGATCCGCAATGCGTGCCTCCGCAAAGTTCTTTGCTGAAATCGCCGATCGTGACCACGCGAACTTTATCACCGTACTTTTCTCCAAAAAGCGCCATGGCTCCTTCGGCGACGGCCTGATCCACGGTGCTGATCTTCGTTTCTACTAATAGATTCGAGAGCACCCTTTCGTTGACGAGTCTTTCCAGCTGGCCGACTTCGTCGGCTTTCAATCCTGTGTAGTGAGTGAAATCGAAACGTAAGCGATCCGGCGCGACAAGTGAGCCGGACTGTTTGACGTGATCCCCTAAAACAGAACGCAATGTTGCATGAAGGAGGTGCGTAGCGGTGTGGTTCTTCCGAACAGAACGGCGGAAAACCGGATCCACAATTGCGTTCACAAATTCGCCGACTTGCAGTGATCCCTTCTCCATAGACACTTTGTGAATGACCAGACCGGCGGCCGGCGTTTGCGTATCCAGAACGCGTGCGCGGTTCTCGCCAGCCAGAAGGTAACCCCTGTCTCCGAGCTGTCCACCCGACTCGGCGTAGAAAGAAGTTTTGTTTAACAGGACTTCTCCGGTTTCACCCTCATCAATTCTCGGTACGATTTTGAAATCTTTTAAAAGCTGAACCACCTCGCAGTTTTCTTCTTCTGTTGTTGCATACCCCGTGAAAGTCGTATGGAACGTTTCGCTCAAGCGGCGATAGACTTCCTGAGCTTCAAAATTGCCGCCTGATTTCCATGTGGAGCGCTTTCGCTGTTGTTCCATTTCCTCTTCAAAACCCGGGATGTCCACTTCAAAATTTCGCTCGTTCGCCATCTCTTGAACGAAGTCCACAGGGAGCCCGAACGTGTCATAGAGTTTGAAAACTTCTTTGCCCGACAAGCGCTTTTCTCCGCGATGTTCTGCAGCCTCAAACATTGCCTCTAATTGCGTAGTAGCGCTTTCCACCACCGACTTAAACTTGTCTTCTTCCGCGCGGCAAACATTCTCAACATATTCCCGGGAAGGTGAAAGCTCGGGATAAACATCGCCCATGAGGTCTACGACTCTGCCGGTAATGCGAAACAAAAAAGCGCCGGAGAAATGCAAAACTCTTCCGTATCGCAGCGCTCTTCGGATGATCCGGCGCAGCACGTAACCGCGGCCTTCGTTCGATGGTGTAATTCCTTCTGCAATCAGAAACGCAGCCGCGCGTGAGTGATCGGCTAGCACTTTGAAAGCAACATCGGTTTCTTCCGAAGCTCCCCACTGAACGTCTGATATTTCTTCGGTGTACCGGATCAAAGGAAACATCAAATCGGTTTCGAAAATGCTGTTTACTCCCTGCAGGAGAGCAGAAAGCCGTTCCAGGCCGGCGCCGGTATCAATCGAGGGACGGGGGAGCGGAATCATTTCACCTTCCTCATTGCGGTTGAACTGCATGAATACGAGATTCCAGAATTCGGTGTACCGGCCGCAATCACACTCAATGCTGCATTCCGGACGCAAACAACCGAAAGAAGGTCCCTGATCGTAGTAGATCTCGGAGCAAGGGCCACATGGACCTGTATCTCCCATCGCCCAGAAATTGTCTTTATCGCCGAGACGAATGATCCGTTCTCTGGGAACTCCTACGTGTCGATGCCATAGCTCAAAGGCTTCATCATCTGAATGGTGAATAGAAATCCAGAGCCGCTCCGGATCCATCTTGTAACCTTGCGTGACCAGCTCCCAACCCCATGCGGTTGCATCTTTTTTGAAGTAATCACCGAAGGAAAAATTGCCAAGCATTTCAAAGAAGGTGTTATGCCGGGCTGTTTTACCCACATTTTCCAGATCGTTGTGTTTTCCGCCGGCGCGTACGCACTTCTGGCAAGTGACGGCGCGATTGTATTCTCTTTTTTCCAGACCCAGAAAAACGTTTTTGAATTGATTCATTCCCGCATTTGTAAAAAGAAGCGTCGGATCACCGTACGGAATCAGCGAAGAGGAAGGAACGACACGATGCCCCCTGTCAGCGAAAAAGTCCAGAAATGTTTGCCGTACCTTTTTACTATGCATTTGACAATCTTAGCGAAGTAGCACAGGCGTCCCGCCTGTGGAACGCAGACGAGACGTCCGCGCTACATCGTTTCAGCGCTTCTTAAAGGCTTGCATAATAACATAGCCAGAGTAACCACGGGAAGCAACGAATCTCTTCAGTTGTTCCACGCTGCGCTTCCCGCGCTTCTTCATCAGTTTTCGAGCATTCGCAACCTGCAATTCCTGCGGATAGTTTTCCTGCACAAGTTTTTGCGCTGTCGAAGATCCGATCCCTTTCTGAAAGAGCAGCTGCTTGATTTTCAGCGGGCCATCCAGACGAGTGATTCGCGAATGTATATACGATTCCGCAAAAGACTGATCGTTCAGAAATTTGTGTTCCTGGAGGAATTCAATGGCCTCCGATATTTCTGCAGAGGAGTAGCCCTTCCTTTGAAGATAGCGCCGTACTTGAAGCTCAGTACGCGAGAAACGGGTCAGATATGCTAACGCACGATCGCGCGCAGTAACTAGTTGCTCTCCAGATCAAACGGGAATTCTTCTTCGGGGTTTTCTCCGCCTGCTCCACCTTCGTCGCGAAGATTTCCCTTGAAAGCGAATTCCTCGACCTGCTCCTGCGTCGTACCGGAGGTTGAGGAAATTCCCTGCAAACGCAATTTGAATTCTTCCGGATTGGTTGCGCGCAACATCGCTTCTTCAAACGTGATCAAACCCCGCTTCAACAGTGCATAAAGGGACTGATCAAACGTTTGCATTCCGTACTGAGAAATTCCTTGTGCGATTGCATCCGGAATGAGCCGTGTTTTTTCCTTGTTGATGATGTAATCACGGATCAAAGCCGTGGAAACGAGCACTTCCACTGCGGGAATTCGGCCCTGACCATCCGCGCGCGGAAGCAAACGCAAAGAGATAACCGCTTTCAGTACCTGCGCAAGCTGCAACCGAATCTGCTTCTGTTGATGCGGTGGAAAAACGGAAATGATACGGTTGATCGTTTCTGTCGCATCCAGAGTATGGAGCGTGCTGAAAACCAGGTGGCCTGTTTCTGCCGCCGTGATGGCCGTTTCAATCGTTTCATAATCACGCATTTCTCCGACCAGTATCACATCGGGATCTTCGCGGAGCGCCGAGCGCAACGCCGCGGAGAAACTGCGCGTATCCACTTCGACTTCCCGCTGGTTGATCAAGCTCTTCTTATCCCGGTGCAGGAATTCGATTGGGTCTTCAATCGTGATGATGTGGGCTTTATTGTGCGCATTCACATAATCAATCATCGATGCAAGTGTTGTCGATTTTCCAGATCCTGTGGTCCCGGTGCACAGCACCAATCCGCGTTGCTCCATTGAGATTTTTTCCAGAACCACCGGAAGATTCAACTCGCGGACATTCAAGATCTTTACAGGAATGACACGTAGAACCAATCCAACGGTTCCGCGTTGCTGAAAAATGTTACATCGGAAACGTCCCAGACCAGGGACGCTGTACGCGATATCGATTTCCAGATGATCTTTGAATTTTTGCTTCTGGCGGTTGTTCATGATGCTGAAAGCCATTGCGATCGTGTCTTCCTGCATCAAGCGTTTCAAATCGACCAGCGCTATCAAGTCACCGGCAATGCGAAGGACCGGATGGGAACCAACCTTCAAATGAAGATCGGATGCGCCTCGATCGGTTGCAATTTTTAAAAGATCATTGATATGCATACAAAATCCTCCGGAACATTCAATCTATGTCCCCTGCTACTGAGCTTTCAATGGAAACCGGTTCCGGCGCGCCATCCTCATATACATAGGTAAGCCATCCGTGAATATCGGGCCGTTCGCCGGTCACGATTCCAAAAAACTCGCTTTGAATGGCTTCTGTGATCGGACCGCGGCGTCCGTTGCCGACCGTTATCTTATCAATCGTGCGAACCGGTGTAATCTCTGCGGCGCTTCCGGTCAGGAATACTTCATCGGCGATATACAGAAGTTCACGTGGAATCGCATCCTCAATCAATGTATATCCCAGATCGTTTGCCAGGGTAATCACCGTATCTCTTGTGATTCCCGCCAGAACGCTGGAGGCAAAATTCGGTGTGTAGATTTTTCCTCTGTACACAACGAAAACGTTTTCGCCGCTTCCTTCACTGACGTGACCGCTCGGGTCTAAAGCAATCCCTTCTACAAAGCCCCCAATGATCGCTTCCATGCGGATCAGTTGAGAGTTCATGTAGTTGGCGCTCGCTTTGGCCAGGGCCGGAAGGGTATTCGGTTGCATCCGGTTCCACGTGGATACGCAAACGTCCACACCTTTCTCAATCGCTTCTGCACCAAGGTACTTCCCCCATTCCCAGACGAGAATGGCGCTTTCAACGGGACACGGAAAAGGATTTACGCCGAGGCTGCTTCCGTAACCGCGGAAAACCACGGGTCTGACATAACATTCGGCCAGACGATTCATGCGAATGGTTTCAAGAATCGCCGCGTTGAAATCGTCCTGCGAAAAATCAGGATTCATGCGGTAAATCTTGCACGAATCGATCAGGCGTCTCGTATGATCCGAAATCCTGAATACAGCCGATCCCTGCTTGGTCTTGTAACAGCGCATTCCCCCGAAAACCGCCGAACCATAATGAATTACGTGAGAAGCAATGTGAATTTTACACTTATCCCAGTCGACGAACTTTCCGTTATACCAAATCTTATCGGACTTACCTTCAAAAGACATGCCCTTACTCCTGTAGTTGGTTTGAACGGACATTTAGCAAGCTCTGTTCGACAATTGTAGTGGAATCCGAGAGGGGTGTCAAAATAATAATCGTGGATCGTAATCGTAATCGTGATCGTAATCGGTCGTGTTACTCTTGAACGTTATGCTTTCTATCGAACAATCCTGTTACTGGATGGCTAGCTCCACGTTTGAATATGAGCCTCCACTGGAGGGCGCTCAACGCTCAGAAATTGCGATCGTAGGGGGCGGCTTAACCGGTCTTTGGACAGCGGTTTTCCTGAAAGAGATGGTTCCCGATCTGGACGTGACACTGCTGGAGCAGGGGATGGTGGGCTACGGTGGCAGCGGCCGCAATGCAGGAATGATTGACGTTAGCATCGATCATTCTCATGCCATGGCTATCGCGCATTTCGGATTTGAGGAAGCAAAAAAAATGGCTCGCATTGGAACAGAAAACATTAAGGAATTAATTGCTTTTCTCGAGACCAGTCGAATCGATTGTGATTTGGAACGGAACGGCCGGTTTTTTGTTGCGCTCAGTCCTTCGCAAATTGAGGAGGCTCAGGAGAGCCTCAAAGTAGCCGAACAGCTCGGGATTGCCGGATGGCGCTGGCTGGACAGAGAGGAGATGCAGCGAGAAGTCCATAGTCCTCTGTATCTGGGAGCAGTATTTTCGCCAGGAGCTTCGATTTTGAATCCATTCAAATTGGTTCAGGGCCTGAAAAGTTTTCTCAAATCCGGGAACGTCAGAATTCACGAGCGCACGCGCGTGAAAAGTCTAACGGGAGGTGAGATTCGATGCGAACATGGATCACTAAAAGCAAACAAAATCATTGTTGCGACGGATGCTTTTACACACCATCTCCTTCCCGGATTGTTGTCGCGATTTATTCCGCTTTATGACTATATTCTTGTCAGTGAGCCGTTAACGGCCCAGCAGCAGGAAGCGATCGGTTGGCAAAAACGTCAAGGAATCACGGATGGCCGTACTTTTTTTAATTATTATCGCTTGACGGCGGACAACCGGATTCTCTTTGGCACCAGTGAAGCGAAGTATTATTCGGCGAATCGTGTTGGTCCTGAATTTGATCACTCCACATTCCATTATGAGGCGCTTCACGACAGCTTTTTGCGTCATTTTCCTCAATTGGCGAACCTGCAATTTCCTTTCGCCTGGGGTGGACCGATTGCCTCTACTACCCGTCTGACTCCTTTCTTCGGCAGCACCCATAACGGGAAAGTCCTTTACGCGCTCGGATATACAGGACATGGTCTCGGCAGCACTCGAATTGCCGCCAAGGTGCTCGCTCACAGGGCGCTGTGGAGGGCAACAGAGTTATTTGACTTGAAAATGGTTCGAGAAAAACCGTTTCCATATCCACCGGAACCATTTCGCTCACTTGCAGTCAGATTGGTCACACGCTCACTGCGCCGAGTCGACGCTGGGGAAAATCCCGGCCTGCTGCTCAAAATCTTGAATCGACTCGGTATCGGTTTTTCCAGTTGATGATGTTCAAATTTACATGCTATACTTTGTGGCGATTCGTCGAGTGACTACGTCATCTTGTATGAATGTCATTCTAGAAAATGGGGTGTCATGTTATTTCTAGATCGAATTGAGATCCTCGGATTTAAGTCCTTTTGCGACAAAACCGTCCTGAAAATTCCAACCGGAATCACGGCTGTCATAGGTCCGAATGGTTGCGGAAAAAGCAACGTTGTCGACGCCATGAACTGGGTTCTCGGCGAACAAAGCGCGAAAAGTTTGCGAAGCGACAAGATGGAAGAGGTGATTTTTAACGGTTCGCGAAACCGGAAACCCGTGAACATGGCTCAGGTCACACTCATCTGGAAGGCGGATCGAGAGAATCCGTTGTCCCCCGAAGTGACCGTGGCCCGGCGTTTGTTCCGGTCCGGCGAAAGCCAGTACGAGATGAATGGAGAAATCTGCCGGCTCAAAGATATCCATGCTTTCTTCGTGAATGAAGGTTTTGATCCGCTTGCATATTCGATCCTGGAACAAGGAAGAATTGAAGCGTTGTTTCTAGCAAAGCCGCTGGAACGCAGGGCATTGATTGAAGAGGTCGCCGGTGTCGCGGAATTTAAACACAAAAAAAGAGCGGCGCAATTAAAACTTGCAGATAACCAGATCCAGCTGGAGCGGATTCAAGACATTCTTACGGAAGTCGAAAAACAACTTTCCAGTTTGAAACGTCAGGCTGCAAAAACCCGCCGTTATCAATTGTTGAAGGAAGAAAAAAGCACAATCCAGAAAATTTTTTATCATCGCAGATTCGAACAAATTAGCGCGGATCAGATTCGGCTTCAACAGATTCTGGAGAATCAAATCGAAAAGGAGCAGGCAGCCCATCAAACACAGCAGCAAATGGAGCTTGTTTACAGCGAAATGAAGTTGCGTTTTACGGAGCTGGAGTCTCTTCTCTACCAGGACCGGAACGAGCTTCATCAGATGGAAATGCAGATTCAAGAGAATCAGAATCTTCTGCAATCCAGGAGACAACGCATTGAGGAATTGCGGCGCGGGATCGAAGAAAAGCAGAATGAGAATTCCCGTTTATCCGCTCAGGAACTACAGTTTGGCAACGACTACGAACAGAGGGCGGCGGAGGAAGCGCGGTTAAAAACAGAGTTGGAGGAGCTGATTCTGCATCACAGCGAGTTGTTTTCCGGATTGGAACAGAAAGGGAACGAAGTGTCCATGCTGGAGCAAAGAGCGCAGCAATTGCGCAAGGAAATCCTCGAGCTTCTTTCTAATGCATCCCTTCTAAAGAATGAACAGACCCGTCTTCATACGCAGCATGACCATCTGGAAGGGAGTCTGCAGCAAAAGCAAATAGAAAGGGACACAACGGAGGGCGCGCGGGATCAAATCGTGACGGTTCTTGCTGAAAAGCGAACGATACTGGAACAGACCGATCAGGAGATCGGTTATCTGGATCAAACAAAAACGGATATTTTGCAAAGATGCGATCAGCTGAAAGTTGAATGGGATTCCCTTCAGCCACAAGTTCAGGAGGCGTTTAAACGCAAATCGGAGCTCACACATGTGATGCAAAAGCTGGATGCGCAACAGCATTCTTCTCAGTTTTACAACGAATCGGCGCGAAACTTGCTCAACGTTCCTTCCCGGAGCGCGCTCGGCATGATGATGGATTTCATTCAAACGCAGCCGCAATTCGAAACAGCCGTGGAAAATTTTCTGGCAGACAAATTGAATTATTTGATCGTGCAAAGCGAAGATTCGGCGCTCGATTCAATTGATTACTTGAAACAACAGGGTATGGGTTATTGCGGTTTTGTGATCAAAAACGGTTACGATCTGACGCCCCCTGTTTTACCCGATGATCTTCGATCGGAGTCGGGTGTGATTGGAACTCTTCGCGACGTTGTTCTGATTCAGGATGAGGCGTTGCCGGCGGTCGCGCCTTTCATGCAAAGCGCCGTCGTTGTGGACAATCTTGAGTGCGCGAAATCGCTGATCAAGAAGTATCCTGATTATCAGTATGTGACCGTTCAGGGAGACGTCATTCTATCTCCTGCACTTTACGCCGGTGGCGCAAAAGCGGACGATGTGCCGGGACTGATAGCGATTCAGCGTGAAAAGCGGGAACTCTCGGTGGAACTGGAAGCGGTCGAAGAAATTCTTCAGACGCTGGAGAAGCAAGTACGTTCTGTGCAGGATCGACTAGATATTTCCAACCAGGAAATGGTCCGTGTGAACGAAGTGCGTGAATCCAAGAACAAAGATCGGCTCTTGCTGCAGATGGAAATCGATCAAGTCGACAAAGAATATTCACGAGAAGGGAAACTTCTGGAGATCCTTTCACAGGAAATGCTTCGTTTGCGAAATGAAGTAGAGGCGGTTCTGGCCCGTTCGGAAAATTATACGCAGCAATTGCAGCAGGCAACTGAAATCCGGGAGCAACAGGAACAGGCCTTTCAACAAGTGGAACAGGATCTTGCTTCCAGGAAGGAAGAGCAGGTGCAATTGCAGCACCGCGTTCAGGATTCGCGCATTCAAATCGCGGAATTGAAAGAAAGGGACCGCGCATTGTTGCTGGAGATGGAGCGGTTGAGAAACGAACGTGAATTCATACAGCGTTCAATTGAGGAAAATAATCAACTGATCCTGCAGCGTGAGAAGGAAATCGCTTTCACGGTTGAGGTCTGCGGACAAACGGAGAGTTTGCTTCTGGATCTGGCGAGAAACCTGGATCAGCAAAAGCTTACGATTCAGGATCGTCAGCAGCAGAAGGAATCTCTAACGGAGGCAATGACGCAACAGGAAACGAGGCTACAGGAATCCCGCAGTGCTCTGGACCAGATTCGTGAAGAAAGAATGCAGACCGAAGTAGAGAAGGTGCGAATCGATACACAGAAGGAAGATTTGCTGGCGCGTTGTCAGGAAGAAATGGGAGTAGCCCTTGATTCACTGCCGATGCCTGAGTCGGAGTTCACCAGTCTGCCGGATGAAGACCTAAAGAATAAGTTGCAGGAAACAGAAGCGCGGATTGAAAAGCTGGGTTCCATCAACATGCTGGCCCTGGAAGAATACACAGAAATGGAGGAACGCCACCGTTTCCTGAAAACACAGTATGACGATTTAAAATTATCGATCGAAACTTTGCTGGAGACGATACAGAAAATCGATATCACGTCACTGCAGCGATTCCGGGAAGCTTTCGAAGGAGTACAGACGCATTTTCAGGACCTGTTCTTGCGTTTATTCAATGGTGGAAAAGCGGAAATGGTGTTGATCGATCCGGAGAATCCCAACGAAAGCGGAATCGAAATTCACGTGCAGCCTCCGGGAAAACGACTTCAGAATATGAACCTGCTGAGCGGTGGAGAAAAATCGCTCACAGGAGTTGCGTTTCTCATGGCTCTCTTTCAGTATCATACAAGTCCGTTCTGCATCATGGATGAAGTGGACGCGGCACTGGATGAAATCAACGTGCAGCGTTTTACTTCTTTGATCTCAGACATGAAAAAGCAGATTCAATTCATTGTTGTGACGCACAACAAACGAACCATGGAAGCTGCCGATCAACTCTACGGTGTGACGATGGCGGAACCGGGTGTAAGCAGCATTCTCTCCGCGCGTTTCGAAGAAGCCGAAGCCCTCATAGACAGCTAGAATTTTAACGCAGAGACGCTGAGACGCGGAGAAAGAAAAAAAAGAATCTTAAATCTCTGCGTCTTTGTGCCTCTGCGTTAAAAGAGCTACTAACCTTCGAGTTTGAACGAGCCGAAGCCCTCATCGAAAGCTAAATATTAACGCAGAGACGCAGAGCCGCAGAGAATAAAAAGAAAAAATATTTTGGATCTCTGCGTCTTTGCGTCTCTGCGTTAAAAAATTAGCCTTCGAGTTTGAAAGAGACGGGGTAAGTCATCCAGACTTTCACCTTTTTGCCTTGCTTAACAGCCGGGCGGAATTTCCATTTCTTTGCCGCGGCTATGGCGGCTTCATTGAGTCCGGCGGAACCACCGACCGGGCGTAGCACGCGCACTTCCGATACATTTCCGGTCTCTGTGACGAGGATGCTGAGAATTACGGTACCTTGAACTTTCATGGTTTTTGCGACCGGAGGATAGATCGGTTGCACGCGCGTCACCATCTCTGGTTTCACAACATCAGGAGCCATTTCTACTGTGTCTCCCTCTTGAACCTGAGATGCAGCCGGTTCAGTATCCGTCTTTGCTACTGCGGGTTGAGGCTGTGTCACTGCCGGTGTATCCTGCTGCTTTTCTACGGGAGCCGGTTCCTTCTGTGCAGGTTCATTTTGCACGGCAGGCGCAGGTTGATTCTGGACAGGCTGATTTTGAGCAATGGTCTCTACCGGCTTGTCTTCGGCTGGAGTCTCAACCGGTGGAGGAGGCGCAGCAGCCGCCTTTAGTTTTTCCGCCGCTAGAGCTTCCTGACGCTTTCGTTCCTCTTCCAGTTGTTTTGCCTGCTGTTGAAGTTGTTGAATTGTTTCTTTGTCAACCGGCGGAGTTGTTGCGCTGGCTTTCGCATCTTTTTGCGCTTTCAACAATTGATCCAATTTGGTTTGTAGATCTTTTAATTGCTGATCCTTCTTTTTTGCCTCTTCCTGTGCGGCAAGAGCTTCCTGTTGAAGCCGCGATCTCTCAGCATCTGAAACCGGCTGCTGATTTATGCTGTGAGGGATAGCGGCTGCCTGTGTTGGAGCTGGTGAGGAAGGTTTCAAAAAGAAATAAGCTCCTGCACCAAGAACCGCGACAGCGATCAAGATCCCGATGAACATCGGCGTTTTCGACTTTTCTTTTTCTACGGGAAGTTCCTCGATTCCTCCGAAAGAGGGAACAGGCTTGGGGATGCCGAGCGGCGTGACCGGGATATCTTTGGCCGGCTCAGCGCCCACGGGATGTTCGACTTTTGGAGCAACGGGCCCCGGCGCGGGCTGTTCTTTCAGGTAAGTAGTGACGTCGAGCTTCTTGTAATCTTTAAGGTTTTTGCCTTCTTGATCCATGTTTTCGCGGAACAGGCTGTTCATGAAAAAAGCCAGATTGAAAGTTGTAGGAGAGTAGTCGCTAGTGAAAAGCTGTTGATCCAGAATTTTGCGAAGTTCGCTAATCGAATTAAATCTCTGAGACGAATCGGACGCCAGGGCCTGATGCAAAGCCTTTTTGATTTCGTCCGGAACCGGAATTTTGTCGCCGGACTGATTATGCATCATGGCTTGATCGATTGCTTGAGGAATGTTAACGTCACGTCCTTTTGCATAGAGTGCTTCGCCTGTAAGCATCTCGTATAGAACGCATCCGGTGCTGAATATGTCTGCTGCCTTATCTAGTTTGTGAGTTTGAACCACTTCAGGCGCAAAATAGTTTTTGTGCGTTTGCAAAAAGCGATCGCGTGTTGCTGTATTCTTCAACAACAATTGTGCCAGTCCGAGATACTGAACCTTCGTTTCTCCATCGTAGGTAATAAAGATGGATTCCGGAGAAACATATCCATGAACCAGACGTTGATCTTTTACTTTTTTAGAATGGAGGTATTCGAGCGCGGCACACACACGACTTGCGATCAGCAAAGCATGATCTGCGGTAAAAGGGTATCCTTCCTGCGTGCATTTCTGCAAGACGGAGCGAAGGGACTTTCCCTCAAAGTAATCGAAAATGGCCGCGAATTCCGCTTTGTCCTTTACGATATCTCCCGGACGGATCAAGGCAGGGTTGGAGAGCGCCTTCAGGATTTCCATTTCCTGGTTCATATCCAGGATAAAATCCGGCATGGAAGACAGGGAATGATCAAATTTCTTGATCCAGTGAATCTGCTGGATTTGATTGTTGTTAATTTGACCGGCGACAAAATTTTTGGAGAGTTTATCTTCTTCTACCTTGTCGAAAAGAAGAAACCCCCCCAGTTTTTCGTACTTGGACATGACAAACCCCTCGCTCACAAATGTGTTTTTGAGAATAACATACGTGCACTTTCTACGTCAAACAGAAACCGCCAAGACGCCGAGACGCCAAGAATAAAAGCAAATATCTATTCTTGGCGACTTGGCGCCTTGGCGGTTCGTAAAGCGTCGTACGAAAAATTACCGTACTTCTACTTGATCTCCCACTTCCACGAAATGGTAACTTTGAATAATGCGTCCCGTTGCCGTGGAATCCTGAACGTTGAACACGATCATTTCGCCAAGTACTTTGCGAGGCAGATCCTGTTCAAATCCAACCTGTTCGTAGTTGGACTTATGATGTCTGTAAAGGATCAATCTTGTGCCCGGTACGATGCCATCCTTTGATCCGAGATCGATCTGCAGTTCATGACCCGATCCAATCGAAGTCAAATCGTCTTTTGCAAAAACGACATAACCCTTCGCATTCGGGCCCTCCGTGCCGTAACGATCCACGGGAGGCATTTCTGTGAAGACCGGAACTTCTTTTGGCTCAAACGGAATCAAGTAGTCGTCCACAGCTGTGGCATCACATGCATAGGTAATTTGCGCTATTGCAGTGTGCTCTTGAGTTGCCACCACTTTTAGTCTTCCGGTCTGAATTACATACTCTCCCAGGTTTTTCAATGTAACTGGATGGTCCAGTTCCCGGACTTGATGAACAATCGTGAATTCATCTCCGGGCGAGACTCCATCCGCTTCTCCCTGATTTAGATAAACGATATCGTTTGTGGCGAGTGCGACTTTCAACGTGCTATCTTCGTTTCCGATGATTCGCAGTGGAAGCACTTCCAGTTCGGGAGTAATAAAGCCGCTGCAGTAAAGATCAAAATCCAGTGCGATCGGATAAGCTTTCTTTTCCGGAGCTGTGACTGCAGGAGCTGGAGCTTCTTCTACGGGCGCCTCTTCCACTTCTTTGGCGATCTGTTCTTCCGAAACCGGTTCTATCGGGGTAATAACGATTGGATCGCCAGGATAAATCCAATGTGCATCCGGAATGTACTTGTTTTCATCCCAGATTTGAGGCCACAAAAAGGGATTTCCTAGATAGCGTGCAGCCAGGTCCCAAAGAGTATCCCCTCGCTCTACGATATGAACGCGAGCACCTGCTGGAATTGTGCGGGGATATGCATCATTTTTGGTCCAATGCGCTGCCACCACCATTTCTGCGTCGAGTGGTGCGGGCAGCTGGCCGCTGGCCGGTTCAGCTTGCGCGGTTTCAGCCGGCTTTTCTTCCTCTGCCGGTGTCTCTACTGATTCTTGGGTTTGCTCCTGGGTTTGTTCCTGTGAAAAGCCTGTTGCGTACCCCACAAGGAGAAAAACCATCACGATGCCGAAGATTTTCATGAGCGAAGCTTTCATCATTGTTTCAGCTCCTCATCCCACCACGCTGATTTGCGTAGTGGTCTTTCAATTGTTATTGGTTTTTCGTAGAGACGAGTCCCCGTCCCTTACTAGACAACACTATCACAGGAAGTATTATGGTTGTCAAGTTATGCTTGTAACAAAAGAGGGGAATCA
>JAKEFK010000078.1 GCA_022616075.1 bacterium | reverse complement strand
ACCTTGGGAGACTTGACCAGTCGTTTCCCAAGGTTTGCGAAGTAGGGATGCAGTTGACGGATCATGTAGGTGTCGTTCAATAGATCGAGGTAATGCCGGGCAGAGGGTGGAGAAACTCCAAGGCTGCCGGCTATGGCGCTACCGTTCCATAACCCACCGTGGTAGTGAGCAAGCATTTTCCAAAACCGATGAAGCGTTACTGACGGAACACGGAATCCCAGCTGCGGGATGTCCCTTTCAAGAAAGGTACTCAGAAAAGCTTCTCGCCACTGAAAACTTTGATCTCCAGATTTTGCAAGAAAGCTCAGGGGAAAACCGCCACGAATCCACAGCTTCTTCATTTTAACCGGGCCGAAGCCAACTTCAGAAAGGGTAAAAGGAGAAAGCTCATGGTAGATGATTCGACCGGCCAGACTTTCGGAGGATTGGCGAAGCAGATCTGGAGAGGCAGAACCTAGGATCAGGAACCTGCCGTTTCTGCGGAATTCGTCGACCAATGCGCGCAAGACAGGAAATAGGTTCGGCTTACGCTGAATTTCATCCAGGATAACCAGCCTGTCCGCGAAGTTTCTTAGATAGAGTTCCGGATCCTCCAGTTTGGCCAGATCCGAGGGCTTTTCCAGATCCAGAAAAACGAAATTGTTCCGAGTGTTCCTGGCTAAAGCCTGCGCCAGCGTTGTCTTGCCCGCCTGTCGTGGCCCAACGAGCCCCACTACAGGAAAAGAGGTAAGGGACTTTTCCAGCACCGGCTGTATTGCACGTTTAAGCATCCTTGTATATTAAAAGACAACGCTTCTAATTTCAAGGATATCGACAGGTTAGTTTCTTTAGAAGCGCATCTGATTTTATGGTTGCTTACGATTTTGCGGTGGCTTTGCCAATACTTCCTTGAGTTGGCGGATCGGCGCAAACGCATGGCTGATCAACGATCTGGTATCCACCACAACTTGCGCGGTGCCTCCCATTCCGGGCATCAACGATCGCGATTGACCTCTAATTACGATCGATTGTTCCTGTATATCAACCAGCACAGGAAATACGGTACTCTCCTTCACCGCGACGCTTGCCGGACTCACCCAGCGGACGGTTCCAAACCGGACTCCGTAGCGCTGGTAGGGAAACGCATCGTAAAGGAGCTTTACACCCTGACCCGGCTTGATACGGACCACACCTGTTTGTGGAATGTTAAGCTTCGCTTGCAGCGTTTCTCCCGAACATGTCAACGCACACAAAATGTCACCATCATGGACAACTGCTCCCGGCGCTTGAATCTGCAAATCGACCACCATTCCGGAACAGGGAGCCGGTATTGTCAGCTCATCGCCGGTGCTGAATGCCAGCTCTTTGTTCAGGGCTTCCATCCGGATCTTGTCGGTATTCACACCTTCATGAATTGACTGTTCAAGCGTTTGATATTCAGCCTGACGAGCTTCTAATTCGTGACGAATTTTCTTAATGCCGGCTTCCGCATCCGCATATTCGGTCTGAAATTGTTCCAGCTCCACAGAAATCCTGCCAACTTCAAGCTCGTGATTCGTATATTCAGCCTCATTGGCGATCCCTTCTTTGTGAAGTTTCTCAAAACGTTCTGCCAATTCTTTCATAACCACTAATTGTTTTTTCTTCAGATCCATCATGCGAGTCAAATACGCGAGCCGGCCCTTCAAGCGTCTTTCTTCCTCAATATTTCCCAGGCGTTCGCTCTCGTATTTCATTTTGGCGTTGCTCAGTTTTTTCTCCGTTCCTGTTTTTTGCATTTCGAGAGTTCGAAGCTCGGTCGCGCGATCTCCCACCGTTTGTGATTGAATGACAAACAACGGACTGCCCTTGGCAACAGACAATCCCTCCGAGACTCGAACTTCTGTGACGATTCCATTATCGGAAGCACGCACCGGATCGGTGCCCCGAAGATGAGTCAAGACAAAGGAACCGCTCACCGTTTCCGGAATCTGAATCACAATTGCCGCGAGCAAAATGGATAGGAAAAGCAGAATCAGAAGATACGCCAGTCCCCGCGCCGCCCAGTGGGGCGGATCAGTATCCAGAAACGGATCCTGCAGGTTATCGTCTGCGTTCGTTCTGCTTGCCACGGCTTTCTATAATCCCAGTTGCTGGCTGCATAGATAAAAATAAAGCCCATGTTGTTTCATCAATTCATCGTGATTGCCGGTTTCCGCAATTTTCCCTTTCTCCAGAACAACGATGAAGTCCGCATCCCGAATTGTACTGAGCCGGTGCGCAATCACAAAAGACGTGCGCCCCTGCAGCAATTGATCAATGCTCCCTTTCACGGCCCGTTCTGATTCCGTGTCCAACGAGCTGGTGGCTTCATCAAAGATCAGCACCGGAGGGCGGCCGTAAAGAGCCCGCCCGATCGCAACACGCTGGGATTGTCCACCGGAAAGGGAAATTCCGGATTCGCCGACCCGAGTGTCGTATCCAAGAGGCAAACGTTCGATGAACTCATGGGCGTAAGCAGCTCGTGCCGCCCATAGAACTCGATCCATGTCGGGCTCCGTATCCCCAAAAGCAATATTCCTTGCAATCGTGTCATCGAACAGGTAGCTCTCCTGAAGCACAAACCCGATTTTTCTCCGGAGATCACGATGGTTGAGTGTCTTCATGTCCACTCCATCGTAGAAAATGGTCCCTTCGGTCGGCTCCAGAAGACCCGCCAGACACTTCACCAGAGTCGTTTTACCCGAACCGCTGCGTCCTACAATGGCAACCGTCTTGCCGGGAGGGACTTCAAATGTTATTCCTTCTAATATGTTAGATGAATCCGGACCCCCATAGCGGAATCCAAGATTATGAAACCGGACTCGTCCTTCCAGACTTTTTACGGGAATCAACACGGAATGATCAACGCCCTGCTCCGGTTCTTGCTGGAGAACATCATCGAGCCGATTGAGCAGGATATCGGCCATCTGTAAGTTGTCCCAGAGCGTAAGGAGAACTGCGATGGGTCCATTGGCCAGCGCGACGAGCGAATTGAATGCAACGAGTCCACCGATCGTCAGTTTACCGGCCATCACCTGTTGCGCGCCGACCCACAAAAATAACGCTATGGACAGAAACGTCACCGCTTGAATTCCTCCTTCGTAGCACATAATCGTGAAGTCGGCGCGGAACATGCGTCTTGCAACGCGATGAAATTGACTCAACATTTTTTCCCGGAACGTGTTTTCAGCTCCCATGGCTTTCACTGTTTCCATTCCCTGGATCGCGTCAATCTGGAAGGAGCTGTAGCGGCCCATGGCGTCTTCCGTTTCATCAAAAAGCGGGCGGAGCCATTTTCGTGATAAAAACATCATCGCGCCATAAAAAGGAGCAGTCGCAAGAAAGACAACACTGAGAAGCGGACTGTACAGAAACATGAGAACCAGTGCGCTGAGGAGCTGCACCGAAGCGGTCAGCCCGGTGATTCCATTTTGCGAAAGGAACTCCCTGATCCAACGCATTCCCTCAAGCCTCCGTTGGATGTCACCGGTCCGCCGCGAATGGAAGTAGCTCATCGGAAGCCGGAGAAGTTTGCGCGTTAGAAAATCCAGCGCCGCGGAATCAATCCGAACTGCGGAAAAACTCAACAAGTAGCGCTGCACAACCATGGCAAGCACCATAAAAATCAGGACGGCAATCATGGATAGAATTAACAGATGCAGAAGTCTGAAGTCGTTCTCTACCAGAACTCTATCCACGATCACCTGTGTAAAAACAGGAAGCACCATTTGCAGCGCGCTGACAATCAAAGCAAGAATTAGCGCCCTGATCAGGATCGTATTGAATGGCTTAAAGATTGGCCAGAGCCAGCTCAGGCTGGCCTTTCCCTCAGGCGCTTTCTCGAACTCTACTGTGTAATCAAACAATGCCGCATAGCCGGTCCACTTTTGTTCGAATTCTTTCCGTGGGAGGCGACGATTGGCGACGGCAGGATCCCCAAAGCGGCAATAATTCTCATCCACATCGTATAAAACGACCCAGTGATTTCCCTCCCAGTGGACAATCGCAGGCAGTGGCATCTGAGTAATATTTCGTTTCGAAGCTTTTACCGATCTTGCAGCAAGCCCTAACTCGGTCGCTGCCAGACAAAGCGCTCTGAGGCTTGTTCCTTCTGACGTAACGTGCAGGAGCTGACGAATACGCGCTAGACTCACGGCCCGCCCGAAATGGCGGCAGATCATAGCCAGACACGCGGCGCCGCAATCCATCTCGTCAATTTGCAATACATGCTGAAGACGCCGAATCCTTTTTTCTTTTTTTACGAAGCGCCCATCTTCTGAAGCAAATGGCCCGGCGGAGGGCTCCTGTCCCTTTAACGCTTCCTGAATCTGATCAACCTGGGAAGGTCCCACTTTCTCATGCGAGTGAATATCCGCTGGTAGCATTTCTTCGGCAAAATCCAGCGGCACATTGGCAACCTGCTTATAATCGTATTGCGCAATTCGTTCTTCCAGCTGCGCCTGGAAATCCGGAAAATCCCTGATCAACTTTGCAAAGGTTTTCTCCGTCAAAAGAAAAAGCTTGCAGGGTGAGACAGCTTCCACGGTTGCGGTGCGTCTGATTCCCTTCAATAAAGACATTTCTCCGAAGAAATCGCCTTTGCGAAGGTAAGCAACGTAATTTCTTCTGCCATCCTCTTCGGTGAAAACACGAAGCCGGCCTTCTTCAACAATGTACATCGGACCCGGATGATCACCCTGGCGAATCACAAGTTCACTCTGTTGAACGGTTACAGATTCCAGCTCGTTTAGCAACACTCTCAAAGCTCGAACAGGGAGACGGGCGAAGGGTGTATAAAGACGGAAGAAATTTTGAAGAGACCGGTATGTTCTCTGCAGCTCAAAATATTCGCGGATATCGGGGTGAGATTTGACAAACTCCGAAAACACCGAACGATCCAGACGAAGCACCTGGACATCGCTGCTTGCTCGCACAGTCGCTTTACTGAATGTACTGTCGAGTAAGGCCATCTCTCCAAAACTTTCACCGGATCCCAATGAATTCAACGCAATTTCTTCGCCGTTTTCCGCCTTTTTTATGACGCGGGCTTTTCCTGAAACAAGAACATAAAAACCGTCTGGCTCTTCTCCTTCCTGTATGATGGGTGTGCCAAACGAGTAAGCAGCAGGAACGAAGTTGTCAAAAATCAACTTCTTCATGTCGGGAGGTAAAAACCCGAAAACAGGAAGATTCTCTAATAAGTCCCGCGTATCCATCCCATTCATTGTATCAAGAACTTTGCGTCAGGAATGCGGACGATTCCTTCAGCAGCACTATCGGGGAGCAGGGCTTGGAGGAAAGGGGAAAGGCCACTCAGGTGTAGATGTTTCCTCTGCTGGTTTTTCAGTACCTCAGATCCATCCAGTTTTTGTCAAAGTATTCAAAATATGCGACCGCTCTGCCTGGTCGAGTGTGATTGACTCCACTTCAGGTGTATCAGGACTGCGGACGAAGCTTCTGCCATTTTACACGCTCATTGATTTCTCGATCGACGAGTCTTTTCAACAAGTCCTGCTCAGCAAGCCTTTGAAGTTCGGGATCCTTGTCCGAGGGAACCACCTTATCCAGAACAAAAAATAGTAAGAAATCGTTGCTCGACCGGAAAGGACCTACCAGATCGCCACGCTTTGCGCTTAGAAAACCGTTTTTCCATTCGGCATTTACTTCGTCCAGATAAAGCCACTTTTGCCAGAATTTTGCTTTTGTTTCAGCAGCGATTTCCTCCATCCCTTTTCGATCTATGGTTACACAAAGAGCAGCTTCGCGAGCCATCTGCTCACCTGGAAGGGTAATGCATTGAAGATGCAGTCTGATCCAGTCCAGTGAATGCAACTTTATGTTTTCTACAATCCCCTCGTGCGTAATTTTTTCCTGATAAAATTGCTCTAAGCTGGATTCAAGATGATTTAGTGGCGCTGGCCGATCGGATCCAGGATCATTTTTAGAGGCCGTATTGTAACTGTCAAAAACCGCTGCTCGTCCGGCCAGCTTGTGGCAAACCTTTTCCAGACGACCGGAGAACAATCCCTCCGCTGCCAGCATGCCCTGGACTTCAGCATCACTTGATGGATATTCACCCAGAATCTGCTCCATCTGATTGTTGTACGTTTTCAACAGAATCGACCGCTCGATGAAGTCCATCCAATTTTCGACTGTCAGGCCCCGTTCAGCAAGCCAACCTTCCATCTCTTCGGCCGATATCAAATTCCTGGCGTACCGGAATTCGCGAGCAGCCGAATCGATTTTTTGCGAATCCAGAATGTCTCCTTCCGGGTTCTCATTCTGGATTTTTTTTTGACACGCAAGTCCCTTGCGTACATCTAACTCCAGCGCCGACAAGTCTCCCCAGGATTGTGCGGCCAGGAGGACGTCTTCCCAGAAATAATGCCTCGTGCCGACCGAAAAAATGACCGTACCGGAAAGTCCATTCATGAGTAATTTCTACCCTTATCATACCCCTGAAGTTCTGCGTTCTCTTCATCTCTGCGTTAAAATTCATGTATGCCGGAAGACTCCACCATCTCCCACTATCAAATCCTCCAGCAGATTGGAAAGGGCGGCATGGGTGAAGTTTATCTGGTTCGTGATTTTCAGCTTCAGCGAAATGAATCATTCATCGCGATCTCAAGCCGTCGAATGTCATGTTGAACCAGCGTGGTCAGATCAAAATTCTTGATTTCGGACTCGCGAAGATCATTCAACAATCTTACGAAGAAGCGAGTACTTTTGAGACACAAACGGCAACTGAACATGGAATGGTCCTGGGCACGGTTCCTTACATGAGTCCCGAACAAGCTTTGGGAAAAACGGTGGATCATCGCACAGATGTTTTCTCTTACGGAACATTGCTCTAAGGGCCGCCGTCTACCGGAAAACGGATTTCAAATGGGACCTGACAATTGAGGAAAGCAACAAAGCGCTAAAACTAAACAGCTCCCTTTATCTTCCTCATTACTATAAGTCCGCTGCGTATTATCATCTTGGCCTGTTTGATCTTGCGGAAAAAGAAGTGCAGGAAGCGATGCAGGTAAACGTATCCGATCGCGTAGAAGCCCTTCGCACGCAGGGAGTCATCGATTTTTTCCGTGACCGTTTTCAGGAAACCGTTAAGAACTTGATGGAAGTGCAAAAATATACAGGACAACCTCTTGCAGAGTGGTATCTCTCCCAGGGATATTACTATTCAGGCCAACCAAAAGAGGCCGAAGCGATGTTGCGTGAACTGAGTGGAACCACTTACGCAGGCACCGCGACACGCTCAAAAGCCAGTCTTGCAACCCTTCTGGCAAAAGGCGGACGCAAACAGGAAGCACGACAACAGCTCAACGAAGCTCTGCATTCCTTATTGCTGGATCATCATGCCTCTTACAGCATCGGTTCGGCTTTTGCGCAATTGGGGGACAAGGATCAGGCTGTGGTCTGGCTGACGAAATCCGTCGAAACAGGATTTCCCTGCTACCCCTGGTATCAAAAAGATCCACTGCTCGATCCTTTGCGGGATTTCAAACCCTTTCAACAACTAGTTTCGCAACTTGAGCAGCAATATAATAAGGCGGTTGCCCGATATACTCGATAGCATATGACTAAAACTCTTTTGGTGATCCTCTTCTTTCTATTCGTAGTCGCTTGTTCAAAACCTCCGGTTGCAGAAAAAAAACCGGCAACTAAAAAACCGGTGGCAACGGAAACAGATGATGAGCAACGAAAGAAGTTTCATGCCGACTTGACGCTATTGCTTGAGCAGGAAAATTTTGACGAGCTTGAAAGAATTGCGCACGAGCTTACAACGCAAAAACATCGCTTCCGGGGTGGAGATTGGAAACTGACCCGCTTCTATGAAGCCGTGGGTAGTCCGCCCGGTATTCCTAAGCAAGAGGATGGACTTGATTACACCAAAAGGATTTCTAAACTACGGAAATGGATTCAACTGAAACCTGATTCCATCTATGCAAACATCGCGTTGGGCCGGGCCCAAACGGGTTATGCGTGGCAGCTTCGTGGAAGTGGATTTGCGGATACTGTTAGTGATCAGCAATTTGCTGACTTTCAAAAGATATTAGAAGAGGCGGATGCAACTCTGAATAAAATGTCATCCCGAGCGAACGAGTGTGTTGTCTGGTATGAAGCCAAGCAGATTATTGGTAAAGGACTCGGTTGGGAACTGGGTGAAATGACGAAGTTGTTGGAGTCAGCCATCAGCGTTGAGCCTCTTTACTACGACATATACTCAGGTCATGCGCTTTATTTGTTGCCGCGCTGGCATGGAAATCCCGGTGACTGGGAGGCATTTGCAGCACAAGCCGCCGGAAGCACAGAAAAAAAGATTGATTTACAAGAAGCGAACATTCTTTATTCCGACATCTGCTGGCATATGAGTCGAATGTATTCCGGTTCAGAGTTCTTCCAGCAAAACAAAGTGAATTGGCGGGGAATCAAAAAGGGGTTTTTGGACCGCCAGGAGAAATACGGCGCAAGTATTCGTTACCTGAATGCCTTTTGCCTGCTCGCTGGTAGCGCGAGCGACAAAGCAACAACCAGAGCTCTCATGGAGCGAATTGGGGATCGATGGGAGCCGGATTTTTGGATAGAGAAAAAGTATTTTGACGGCTATAAGAAATGGGCTTTTGAATAACTAACCGCCAAGACGCCTAGATCAAAATGTTCATATTCCTTTCTTGGCGCCTTGGCGTCTTGGCGGTTTATTCTTTCCGTTCGAGATTAATCTTTTCCAACCATCGTTCGTTGCCATCTTGATACCAGGTCCACTGCGATGTTACGTGATCCCGATCGAGAAAATGGATCACGACTTTGTCCATGTGTCCTTTGTCTCGCGATGGCAGATTGGTTGCATCGAGAAATGTGAAGACAAGCGTTTTCGATTCCCGATCATAAGAAGTCAACTGCAAACGTGGTTGATTGCCGGCAACGCAATAGTGCGTCAGTAACAATCTGTCGTTATCCAGCAAAACCGTTGTTAACATGGTTTCGTTTGGATGCGCATCGAAGGAAGTCTCAGTCACAACGGATCCGCCTGCGATGATGCGGAAGGTCACTTCTTCCTTCCATCCTTTTGTGCTCTTGCCGATCCATTTTCCATCCAGTGTTTTATAAAGCTCGAATGCGGACCGCGCTGATGCAGCATCCACGGGCGAATCGGCTGAGACAGGTGAAATCGAGAAAGCAGTTAAGCAGAGAACCAGCAGTTTATGTAGCATCGATTTGCCGGACCTCGATCATTCCACCGTATTTGAGATGTGGACAACCGGAGGCAATCTTTAAGGCTTCTTCATAGTTCGCCGCTTGAATCAGGAAGTAGCCACCCATCACCACCTGTTCGTTTTCCACACGAAGTGAATCGATCTCCAGTTTACCGTTGCGAATTTGCATACTACGACCGTCTTCTTTCAACTTCTCACCCCCTGCAATTTGGCCGCTGCTTCCGACACTGCGAATCCACTGACCGTATTCCTGCACGTGACCGGGCCCAGCCGCAAAATGCCCGATCCGTTCATACAAGAACAACGCGAAGAGAGGTTGATTGGTTGATGTTGCAGCTTTCTTTTCCGGTCGATGTCCCAACCAGAATCCCACGCCGAAAAAAGAAGCGAGTAACATCGCTGCAACCGCGGGCTTCCACCAGTGACGAGGAAGCGTCGTTCGTTTCGTTTGAATGAAAGCTCCAGATTTCAAAGCGTTGACCACTCTTCGTTCGAGATGATTAGGGGGCGTCTCACTTTTCAACGATCGAATCATTTCTTCTGGAAGCGGTGTTTCTTCGTCCTTCATACGTGTTTACCTCCTGACAAATAAGAACGGAGCAATTTACGCGCATGGAAAAGTTGACTCTTGCTCGTGCCTGACTCTATGCCGAGGAGCGCTCCGATTTCTTCGTGGGTATAACCTTCCAGATCGTGCAGAAGAAAAACAGCGCGCTGTCTGTCCGGGAGCATCGCCAATGCGGATTGGAGATCTATCCGCAATTCGGGATCGAATGTGCTTTTGGGATCTTCCAATTCCTCATTGATCTCGATGTACGGACGGGTCCCTGTCCTGTTTTTCTCCGCACAACAACGGATGAGAATCCCTGTCAACCAGGTGCGCAATTGCGATTCCCAACGGAAATCAGAAAGTTTGCGTACGACGCGAACCCACAGCTCTTGCACTGCTTCTTCCGCAGCGGATGCATCGCCTGCCAGATGCACTGCGAGCGGATAAAGGAGAGGCGTAAAGAGGCGATAAAGCAAAAGAAACGATTCTTCATCGCGATTTCGCAGAAAACGTTCTACCAGCTCTCGTTCATCCGGCATTTTTGCTCTCTTGTGATGAGTGATAAATCTTGTGAAAATGGTTGCAGCAAGATTCTTGCTGCTCCTTCTGTCTGGTTATGCAACGCTGCTCCAAATCATTCTTTGCGGGATGCTGAAGGCACAGATTTGGCACAGGCTCATTTGAAGCTCCTTCCGCAAGAGTATCATCCATTTGCACAGCCTGGATTGCAGCTGACTTTTGTTTGGCATAATCCCTAACGTGCCATAAACCTGAGACAACCGGCTTACGCCCGTGCATAATTTGGATCCTTTTCGATCGCTTGATTGAATAGTTCAAATTGTCGCCGTAGGCTGGGCTGGAAGCGTCCCCAATCGAGGAAAGAATCTACGGTGATCCGGCCCTGTCTCTGTTTTGGGGTTTTCTTTACTTGCATCTATTGATTAGACTTTTGCCCGGGAATACAAGTAAACTGGTCAAGGAATATTAGAAACCGCTTCACGTAAACAGTCATTCTTCTTTTGCGCGCAGGTTGATCGGTAAGGAGGGTATATGAAGGTATCTCAATTTGTTTTTGTGTTGGTGAGTTTTACAGTTCTCATCATAGCCGGGTGTAGTCAGGAGACGGCTGTTGATAACGCAACCGGCGGAAGTGTGTCCAATCAGATCTCGGCGGCAGGAACAATAATCCCCGGGGTAACCGGTGGCGGGACCTTTCCCTGTCAGGACGGTGAAGGCAGCGACGTTATAGTGACTCATGGCTTCACGCTCCGTTGCGACGGGGGACCGAACAAATTGCAGCTTAACTGGAACGGCAATCGATTTCTTCTTGAGAACATAGACGAGCGCATATGCGATGAAGATACTGAGGAAGGGGATGAGGAATTCGAAATCGAAATCGACGGTACAGGCCGGTTTAATGGGGAGAGCGGAGCGGTAATCTGTGCCAGTTTCGCAGATAGTGGAGAACCAGGTGCCAGTGAAGACGAAGTCGGAATAATCCTTCTGGAGGAGGGCGGGACATGCGAGTTCGACGACGAGGGGGAATTCACGGGTGATGTTATTTTGCTATGCGATGAAGAGTTGCTCATTAGCGGTGACCACAACGCGCACTGAGAGAACCTGTTCGCGGCGGGCCGGCAGAAGACGCTCTCGGCTAAACAGCGAAGTAAATTCAAAGTAAGTCAAACGATCGCTCAAATTAGACTCGTTTTTCGGATCGCTCCGCGGGCCGGATTTTTACTGTAGATGATCCACGAACTGGTGTAACGCGGGTCCGTTGTGTCTTTAGCGATCGCAACCGCCGAGCCCGGCTCCGGAATATCCGGAGCGTAATTCTCTTCAGCCCTGCCAACCACAGTCACAAAACAAAGAAGAACAAAGAGTATCCATTTTGAATGTGTAAGTTGCTTGCTCGGGAAGGAACTTGGGAACCTATCGTGGCTCAGGTCTGCGATTCCACAAGAAAGACTCCACACTCTCGCAATTCTTGATATATAGTAAAATGCGTGCACTCGTAGAAGGGGGTTTTTACAATGGGTGAATCCGCAAAAGGCGCCAAACCGGAATTCGGTTACCGGGCCATTACATCATTGGGAATTTCCAGTCGTGAAGCGTCGGATCGTTACGATCGCTTGCAGCAAAAATTAGTTCCGCTCTGGAAATCGATCAGCTCCATAAATGAGGAGGAACAAACCATCATTGTTGTGCCTTCCATGTCCATGCCGGATAGCGACCTGGGTACAATGGAACTGGCGTACGAAGAGCGATTTCTATTTTTGCTTCTGCTGTTGCGACAGCCAAAGGCCCGGCTGATCTACATCACCGCGATGCCCGTTCAGCGCGCCATCATTGATTATTACCTTGGGCTTTTACCTGGAGTCATTCTCGATCACGCGCGGAAACGTTTGTTTTTACTTTCTCCCAATGACGGATCGAGCAGTCCTCTTACTCAAAAGATATTGGAGCGACCAAGATTTATGCAAAAGATCCGCGAAACGGTGATTAATCCGGATCGCGCGCACATCATTCCTTTTAACACGACCATACTGGAGCGGGACCTCGCCCTACGGCTGGGCATTCCCATGTATGGCGCAGATCCAAAGTATTTTCCACTTGGATCAAAAAGCGGATGCCGCCGTTTGTTTGCAGAAGAGGGCGTGCCTCATCCCATTGGTTATGAGAACCTCACCAGTATTGGTCAGGTGGTGGAGGCAATCTGCAACATTCGCGCACAGAAAGAAGTGCCCAGAGTCATTTTGAAATTAAATGAAGGAGTGTCAGGAGAAGGGAATGCTCAGGTGGATCTCAAAGGACTTCCGGCGCCCGGTTCGGCTCAGGAGCCGGACGCAGTCGCGGGGAAATTGCGGCGGATGCAAATGGAATCGTCTGCAATCGGCTTCAAGACGTATGTGGAAAAACTGGCGCATCGCGGCGGCATTGTTGAAGAAATGCTTCAGGCGGAAGAAGTGCGATCTCCCTCCGTACAAATGCGAGTTACTCCTCTTGGCGATTTGCAGATTCTCTCTACCCATGATCAGCTCCTGGGAGGCCGTGGCGGGCAAAGTTATCTGGGAGCAAAATTTCCTGCTGATGAGGCTTACGCGGCGACGATCAGCCGGGAAGCAGCAAAGGTCGGAAAGAGACTTGCAAAAGAAGGTGTCATCGGACGCTTTGCCATGGATTTTCTGGTGGTGCGTTCGCAGGGGACTGACTGGACTCCTTATGCCATCGAGCTCAATCTTCGCAAAGGCGGTACCACACATCCTTTTCTGACATTGCAGTTTTTGACAGATGGCTCCTATGATCCCGAAACGGCGAAGTTTATGGCGCCCTCAGGAATGCAAAAATGTCTGGTGGCGAGCGATCATGTGAAATCGCCAAACTATAAAAGCCTGACAGTCGAAGATCTGTTGGATCTTGCCGTGCGGGAAAAGCTTCACTTTGATCAAACGCGGCAAACAGGAGTTGTGTTTCATATGATGCGCGCTATTTCTGAACATGGCCGAACGGGTCTGACTGCTATCGCGAATTCGCATGAAGAAGCTTACGCGTTGTATGAACGCGCGGTCTCTGCCATCACCCAGGAAGCAGAGACCGCGCTGAAGGATCCGGGCTTGCCGGAGTAAAAAAAGCAGGCGGGCTGGAAGCCGAGCTTGTTGAAAAATCAGTTGGAGCGCGGACTTCCAGTCCGCAAAAACCTGATCGCTCGACGAGCATTTTGCGGGCAAGGATGCCCGCTCCAACTGGGACCGCCAGCATCTGGATTTTTCAACAAGCTCAGCCCGCGGCCCGTAATGCAGGCTTGAAGCCTGCGCTCCATTATTCAAATTTAATTCCCTTATCCTTACCCTGTTCTTTTAGTGTGCTGAGTACCTGTTCATCGAATGCGTCTTTCTTAGTTCCCGATTTCTTCTTCTCAGCTTCGATGTGGCTTTCTCGTTTCCTGGAAAGATCCTGAATCTGCTTTTGCAGATTCGCTCTTTCTCCTTCTTTTTGCTTTAAGTACGATCTCTGTTGATCACGGGAAAGACCCCGCATATCAGCAGGTAGTTCCTCGGCTGCAAGTTTATCGAGCTTCTTGTTGTCTTCCTTGACAGCATCGACCAGATCCCAGGATTCATTCTTGTAAAGGCCGGAAGCTTTCGTGGAAGCGCGTTCCGCAGCGGCCGATGGAGCGTCTGCAGCAACCGTATCATGTTCGCTTTGGTCCGCCAGACTTTTGGCACCCGATTTTCCATAAGCGACGTATGTTTTGTTCAACTCTCCGCTGAGCCGCGTCAGTTCCGCATCATAGGGGGAGTTGATGTTTACCATTCCGCCAGTCTGATCAATGGCGGCGTACTTTCCTTCGGCCATCCGCGAAATTTCTTGCCAGACTTGACGCGTTCCATCCATGCTCCCGCACTGAATGGTATTGATAATGATCCCTGTTGCGGCCGCGCGCCGGGAAACTTTTCGATAATCAAAACCATCTTGATAGTCCATATGCGGCGGCGCATCTCCTACGAGATAAAGAATTTTCAAAGCCGCCGGGTTCTTCGACCAGCTCAGCTTTTGAATGGATTCATGCAACGCCTGATTGACATGCTCCGGTGTATCGCCGCCACCATCCGCGTGAAATTCGCGAAGGTGACTGTACATCGTTTCCAGATTCGGAGTGAAATCATAAGTCTTTGTGACGTAAGTGTCCTGCAAATCGCGATAGCCCACAAGAGCAATTCTCAATACGGGTCTGGGTTGGGCGGTGGAGATCGTATTCACGATCGACCAGATTTTGGTCTTTGCGCCTTCCAGCAATCCTGACATGCTGCCGGTCGTGTCCAGGCAAAAGGCAACGTCAATGACCGACTGTTGTGCAACCGGAGGAGCCGGTGCTTTGGTTTGTGTTTTCGTGGATCCGTCACGGCCAAAACAGAATAGAACCGCCGCGAGGGTGATGAGCGCCAACAAGTGCTGTTTCTTCATAAAAGGGAACCTCCATGTAGAAATGAAACGACTGGAGGGTAAAAAGGATCTACTCGTCGGAGAATTTTCAAATTTCAAATGATCAAACTCCAAATAAGTTCAAAATCGAAATTTTCAATTCCCAAACGTCGTCTTGAGAGGTTTGATCATTGAGACATGCAAGAACATTACAGCGGTGTTGAAGGGCGATTTTTTGCTGTTCGTGACAAAGCTCTGGAGCCCACTCAAGGTTTGCCATACCTTGAAACATCATAGGAGAACAAAAATGAAAACCCAACGACGTTATGATCTTGACTGGCTTCGCGTGATCGCTTTCACAATCCTGATCCTGTTTCATACAGGAATGATGTTCAATACCTGGGATTGGCACATCAAGAACAATCAAACGACCGAATCGATCGAAGACCTGATGCAGTTTGTCGGTCAGTGGCGTATGCCACTCCTTTTCTTCATATCTGGCGCGGCCGTTTGGTTCGCGCTGCAGCGGCACGGCGCGGGAAAATTCTCAATCGAACGCGTGAAGCGACTGCTGATTCCACTGCTTTTTGGAATGCTGGTAATCGTTCCCCCGCAGATCTATTATGAGCGGCTGCTTCACGGAATTTCCTTTACTTCCTATTTCGATTTTTACAAAACCGTTCTTCAGTTCCAACCTTACCCGGAGGGAAATTTCAGTTGGCATCACCTGTGGTATCTTCCTTACATTTTCGTATTCTCTTTTCTGGGGTTGCCTTTCTTTCTGTGGCTCAGGAAGGCCGGCGGCAAGGAACGGATCGCAAAAATGCTGCAATGGATCGAGAAGCGAAATGGTTTGCTCCTGTTCGGCGTTCCGATCGCAGTCAGTGAAATCGTGCTGCGACCTTTCTGGCCGGGCAACGCGAATAATCTGCTGGGGGATTGGGCGCAGTTCACAACAACTTTTCTAATTTTTTGTTCAGGGTACATCCTTGTTTCTTATGAACCAATCTGGGATAGCATCGAAAAATACCGGTTTCGCGCGCTATTCTTCGGAGTGTTCACCATGACTGCTGTGAGTTTGTTCTGGATTGCGGATCAGGAGCTTGACCTGCTTCCCAGGTCCTTCTACCGTTTTTGCCGGAGCATGAACATCTGGTGCTGGGTTCTGACGATTCTGGGACTCGCGCGAAGGCACTTGAAAACCAATCATTCCATTTTGAAATACGCCACCGAAGCGGTCTATCCTTTCTACATAGTTCATCAGACAATCACGATCATGATAGGCTTTCCTTTAATCCACTCCTCCTGGAGCATAGGCACGAAATTCTTGATGGTTGCCTTGGGAACATTTCTGTTTTCCTGGATCGTTTTCGAAGTAACCAGAAGGATGAACTGGACACGAGTTCTTTTTGGAATGAAACCATTGCCTCGCCTCTCTGGCGGTTTACAATTCAACGCGACCGTCCCTTTAGCATCAAAATGAATCGATCAAAATGGTTGGTCCTGCTTGGAATATGCACGTTCCTGGGACTTCTCAGCTTCAGCATTGCGTATACCGAAGAGCGGTTGGACGGCGAGTCCACTCCCTTTTACTATCCGCTGATCTATGAACTGACCGGCGCGTACGGCGTATTCGTATTGCTTCCGCCTGTTCTATGGTTTATGGAGAGGTACCCAGTTACCAGGTTGAGCTGGTACCGGGCCGTTCCCTTTCATATTCTGATGAGCGTTCTGTTCGGCGTGACTCATACACTGTTGATGACGTTGTCGCGAATGGCTATTTATGCTGTGGTTGCACTGGGAACGTACAAACTGGGCGATCCATTCTTCCGGTTTATCATGGAATATCAGAAGCAGTTTCTCATTTATGCCGCGATCCTTATCGGTCACCATCTTGTGCGTCAGTATCAAGCGAACCGCGAGCGGGAACACAGGACCGCCGAATTGGAGCTTCAGGCGGAACAACTAAAAGCAAAATTCGCGGAAGCTCAGTTGCAAACGCTGAAAGGGCAGATTCAACCTCACTTCCTTTTTAACACTCTGAACATGATTTCCTCAACCATGTATGAAGACGTCGGAAAAGCGGACCGTTTGATGACGCGAGTGAGCGGTTTGCTGAGGTTAACCCTGGAGCAATCCGGAAAAGAGAAGATTGCTCTGCGGCAAGAGCTCGATTTCCTGTATCTGTATTTTGAGATTATGAAAGCTCGATTTGAAGAGAAGTTCCATTTTCATATGTCGATAGACCGCGAGACTGAAAATGCTCTTGTGCCGAATTTGGTTTTGCAGCCATTCGTGGAGAATGCGATCAAGCACAATGAATCAGAAGTGATCGAGCTGGAAATCAAAGCCAGACGGGATGGAAAGTATCTTGTCTTGCAGGTTTGTGACAACGGCCCGGGCTTGCGTGAACCTGATCCGTACTTAAAAGGGATCGGTCTGGCCAATACTCGTGACCGTCTCAGGCATCTGTACCGGACAGAGCAAGCCTTGAGCTTCGAGAATCGTCCGGGAGGAGGGCTCATCGTTACGATTCAAGTTCCATTCGAAGAAGAACCTTCAATGCAGCCGTTATGAAGTTTCGGGTTATTCTGATAGATGACGAACCGCCGGCAAGGAAAAAACTTCGCTATTTTTTGAAGAAGGATCCGCGGATAGAGATCGTTGGCGAAGCGGACAACGGGTTGGCTGCCATCCGCCTGATTGAGGAACTTCGTCCCGATCTCGTTTTCCTGGATATACAGATGCCGCATATGAATGGTTTTGAAGTGCTCCAGGAATTGCGGTCCCATCGCCCTCAGGTCATATTTACAACCGCTTACGATCAATATGCAGTCCGAGCATTCGAAGTGCGCGCACTCGATTATCTGCTTAAGCCGTTTGACGAACAGCGTTTTCAAGAAGCACTCGCGCGTGTTTTTCAGAACAAGAACACTCGTAAAGAGGTCGATGAAAAAATCGAAGACCTGCTGGGTGAATTACAATCGAAGCAAAGTTTTTTGCGCCGTATCTTGATGCGTTCTGAAGGGAGAATCTTTTTTATCAAGACAGATCAGATTCACTGGATCGAAGCAGAAGAGAAATATGTGAGGATTCACACAGGAAAAGAGTCTTACCTCCACAGAGAAACGATGAATGCACTCGAGGCAAAGTTGGATCCCGATCGTTTTGTGCGAATTCACCGCTCGCAAATTGTCAACATGGATCGTATCAAAGAGCTGCAAGCCTGGTCCCACGGCGATTACATGGTGGTATTGACCGATGAAACCAAACTGCCCCTGGGCCGGGCGTACCGCGAAAAATTCCTACGCGCATTTGAGTACAGGCGTTAGTATTCACCGCCGAGAGCCCCTGAGAACGTAGAGGCAAAATAAAAGAGAATTTTTTCTCTGCGGTGAAGAGCTATTGGCCGTAGCCGGGGCTTAGAATTTCAGGTGATTGCAGTGATGCAGAACATGCTGCGCGCAAAGAAGTACAGCGCTGTCCAGTGTGTAAGCGCCAAAGTAAGCATGTGTAAGTTTTGCATTTGGATCCTGGCTGTATACGAGCTGAACTTTCTCTTGAAAAGCTCCGGCCAGCTCTTCAAAAGTGGCGACTGCAATTTGCTGATCCGCGCGCACACTCATCGGCCGTGTTTCTTTGGGTGCTCTCGCTCCCTTCGGAAAAATGCCGGAGTTGAGTATCGGGCGCAAAACTAACCATCGCGCAAGAGCTTTCTGCCAGAAGTTTGTGACGATCCTCATTCCGGAACCGCCACTCAACTCCCGCAACAACACTTCATAAACCAGCGTGAGATGTTCGGTAATTTGCGCCGCAGTCCATCTCTCTTGATCTGGAGACCAGTTCCCGGTTGGTACGTTCCTGGCTGCAAGAGCGAATCCGGCCACAGCATCCGCATGCGTCTTCAGGGCCTCGGACAGGAGTTCCTCACGCGTTTTTTTCATTGCTTCCTTGTATTTTTAACCGCCAAGGCGCCAAGTCAAGGGAGGAAAGGACTTATTTTATCTTGGCGATCTTAGCGTCTTGGCGGTTAAAACGCTTCTCTCTATTTTAATCCTACCGTCGAATTTTGGCACAACGATTCGGCCAATTGAAACCTTCCCAGTGTATTTCCACGGCTGCAACCTTTCTTATGGCAATCTGGTCAATTAAATTGTCCATTGTGGGGCAGAGTCGCAAACACTCTTTGGGTTTTCTACGTCTTACACCGAGAGGAGGTGTCGTGAAGCTGAAGTCTATCTTTGGAATTTTCCTTTGTAGCGTCCTTTTCCTGAAGATTACCGCGCAGGCAGCAGAGCGTGTGACTCCACCGTCACCGCAACCTCTACCTAGAACTTCTGGATCCATGAATCTGGATGGTGAACTGGACGATCCCATCTGGAAAGAAGCACTGGTCATCGATCGTTTCTATGAAACCTCTCCGGGCGACAACATACCGGCTAAAGCAAAAACAACAGCTTATGTTACCTATGACGATGATTATTTCTACATCGGGATCAAAGCGGATGATCCGGATCCTAAGAAGATACGGGCACCATACGTCGAAAGAGATCAGGTGATTGGAACGGACGACAACATCGCTGTGTTTCTGGACACTCGCAACGACAAACGCAGTGCCATAGAATTGCGCGTGAATCCACGGGGAATTCAGGCGGATGGGATCTTCGATGACACGAATCAGTCGGAAGACTTTTCGCCGGATTACTTTTATGATACGGCAGCCAAACTGACTCCGGAAGGATGGCAGGCGGAATTCAGGATTCCGATGACAACGCTTCGTTATCCCAAAACCGATCCACAAACATGGCGCATTCTCATATGGCGCAACTATCCGCGTGATTTTCGTTATGCATTTTACAGTGCCCCGATCCCACGCGGCTCAAACTGCTATATCTGTCACACTCATGAATTGACAAACATCAACAGGCTTCCTTCTTCGCGGCATCTGGTGGTCGCACCCTTCGCGACGGCTTCTGAACTGTGGCATCGCAGAGATCCCAACGATCTGGACTCTTCTTTTACCAATGATCCGGTCGATGGAGACTTCGGTGTGGATGTGAAATGGAATCCGACAGCCAATAGCGCAATCGACGCAACGATTCAACCCGACTTCTCTCAGGTGGAATCTGATGTCCCACAAATCGCCACCAACCAGCGTTTCGCTTTGTTTTTCCCTGAAAAGCGTCCTTTTTTCCTGGAAGGATCCGATCTATTCAACTCGCCAATTCAAATGGTCTATACGCGAACCATCACTAATCCTCAATGGGGTTTGCGCGCCACAGGCAAGATGGGTGATTTTTCCTATACCGTTCTCTCATCCAAGGACGAAGGGGGAGGATTGGTCGTCATTCCCGGCCCTACATTTTCCGCATTCGCTTTGCAGGATTTCAAATCTTTCGTTTCACTTGGCAGGCTGCGTCGCGATTTTGGCAGCTCCTTTGGAAGCTTTCTGTTTAGTGATCGCGAAATCTCAGGAGGTGGTCACAACAGAGTATTTGGACCGGATGGACAATGGCGACCGACGGATTCCGATATTGTTACGGGTCAGTTTCTTTACAGCGATACGGAAAATCCGGACCGCCCGGAACTATCGCCATTTTTTGATGGAGCGCAATTGAAGTCTCACGCCGCTCATGTCAATTGGAATCATCAAAAACGAAAATATGATTGGCGCATTCAATACAACGACCTGGGGGATGAGTTCCGCGCGGATACAGGCTTTGTGCCGCAGGTCGGTTTTCGGGAGGTGGATGCGGCCGGCGGTTTTCGATTCTATCCAAGCAGCGGTCCTCTTGCTTTTATTCGCACATACGCCGTTGCAGATAAATTCTTTCTGCAAAACGGCGATAACCTCGGCCACGATTATTTTCCGGGAATTTTTCTCATTGGTAGCCGCAATCTAAACTCGCAGATTGAATTTCACAATAACGAAGTTAAGGTCGGTGATCAGCTACTCACTCAGAATTATCTTTCTTACTTTGTGCAATTCGATCCTTCACGCCGCCTCCCACGCATCACTTTTTTCGGACGAACCGGAGATTTGATCGATTTTGATAACGGACGCGTCGGGAACGGAGCGAACTTCGGTGTACAAGGAACGGTACGGCCCTGGGATAACCTGACATTAACGGGCGATGCCACTCGCGAATGGCTGAATCTGAACGAGCCTGACGCAAGTGGAAGACTCTACACCGCTTCTATTGCGCGACTGAAAGCTGTGTATGTTTTTAACGCCCGTTCTTTTGTGCGACTGATCGGACAGTATGTGACGACCGAACGGGATCCTAGCCTCTATACACTTGATGTTCCCAAACGAGATGGATCTTTCCTTGGCTCGGTTTTGTATGGTTATCGATTGAACTGGCAAACAGTCTTTTTTGTTGGTTATGGCGATAACGGAATCGTGACAGAAAGCAATTCACGAGTGCGAACAAACCGGTCGCTATTCTTGAAAATCTCCTACGCCTGGCAGCAGTAAACAAAGTAGTGCGGACGTCTCGTCTGCACATTCGCAGGCGGGACACCCGCGCTACTTTGCTATTAACGCCAATCGCCAATAAAAATAAACGGAGCCCAGTAGAAGGGATGCGAATATTTTTCTGATTTCATTAAATCGATTTGCGCCTTTTGCAGAGCTCGCCCCATTGGTTCCTTCTTTTTTACAGCGAGAAAGAAACTGGTAAATAGATCGGATGTGGAGAGATCCATCACTTGCCACAGTGTGGCGATTGTAGAGTGCACACCGCTTTTATCGAATTCAAACGCAATGTTATGCGCTGCAGAGTTGTCTGTGGACAACGGTTGCTGCGCTGTTTTGCACGCGCTAAGAACCACGAGATCCACATTCTTCCAGTAAGTCTTAAAACCGGAAATAGCGGAATAAGTGAGCTGCTCGTCTCCTGCCAGCTGGATATAAGACTTTCGTGGCTCTGCATCATTTAATTCCGCATGTGAAGCGAAGATTAATATGGAATAGTCATTTTCACCTTCAACCCATTTCAACGCTGCCTGAGTTGCTTCGGCGTGCCGTTTGATTGTAATGGGAAACAATCCCTGCAATTTGTCGACTTGTTCATCGGCCCCTTGCAATTGTGTATCCGGATTTGCAATGGCAAAAAGACGCATGTGCGTTGCGTACTGTGGGGGTGAAATCTTCAGGTATGCAAGATTTACGATCGGCATTTTTTCTATGAGATATCGATTGCCGTCGTTCAATGCCTGGAAGGGAATATTTCGCAATCTGCCGGATGGTGAAACGATCAGAAGTTTGACATCCGAAAAAAGATACTCGACCGGCTCAATCAGCAGCTCATAAAGCTCATGACCCACCTGTTTGATATCCGCTTCGCTGCTGCGTGTCGAGCTAAGAAGATTTCTGAAATCGTTCAGCTTTTCATAAAAATCTTCTTTGCTCGTTACATCTTTTTCCCTGTAGAATGGAGCCGCTCGCGTGTAGCCTAGAATCGCAACTTTTTTCTTTTCTTCCAGTAGAGTAGGAACAAGAATCATAACGTCAGGCGGTAGATCCTCCATCAAAGCTTCGAGCTGTTCCGGTTTGACTTCCTGATCCTCAAACAAATCCGGATATTGTTCCTTGAGCTTCGCCGTGTATTCCGAAGACTCCTGCCTGTTTGCGCGCTGTAATTCACGTAAGTGTTGCAAACGTTTTTTGTCCGGCAATGGTTTTGACAGCTCTTCTTTGATTTGTTTTTCTATGTCCACTTCCGAAAAGTGAAGCGATTGAATTTTGCGCCTTGCCGCTTGCTTCTTAGGATCTTCGGTGGAAGATACAACACCGCGGGAATTTTCCTGCGCTTCAGCTATTTTTAACCGTTCCAGGAGAAAATTTGCTTCGAGAATATCATTTCTTTGGGGAGCATCGGACACGAGCAAAGTTTCAATGAATGAATCGTATATCTTTCTGTATTTGTTCAGGAATAATTGCTCTTGCCGGTTTTGTCCAACCACAGAGTTACGAAGCTTTTCGATAATTGCGATGCTTTTTCTGAAGGACTCCAGCGCTTCAGCACGCTTTTTGAGACCTTTTTTCGCTAATCCGAGGGAATACCACGCTTCCCAATTCAGAATGTATCCGCTTTTTTCATCTTCCAGAGTGACCTGTGACAATAGCTTTTCAGCCTCCATGAAGTTTTTTTCTGTCAATCGGAGATCACCCAGCGTCTGCAAAGCAGATGTAACTCCCTCTGCCAGTTTTGCTTTCTCAAAAACAGACATCGCTTCCTTCAATGTGGACTCTGCCGTTGGCTTTTTCAGCAACATTTGATATCTGGCGATGTCGACTAAGTTCCAGGCGGCACTTAAAACAGCTCCACCTTGAGTTTT
>JAKEFK010000077.1 GCA_022616075.1 bacterium | reverse complement strand
CTGCAGGAGTTTCATCAATGACTCCTTCATCCTTTCTGCATTCAATTCCTTCAGTCGCGGCGATATGATCCTGAACGGTGAACTTCTTCTTCGCCTCGGTTCGAGACATTGTTCGTCCCGCGCCGTGACTGCAGCTTTCGAAGCTCTCAGGATTTCCAAGCCCTCGGACTATGTAAGACCGCGCTCCCATGCTGCCAGGAATAATTCCCAGATCGCCGGAACGGGCACGCACTGCGCCTTTTCGCGTAACCAGGACGTTCTTTCCGTAATGATTTTCCCACGCGACGTAGTTGTGATGGCAATTTACAGCTTCGGCTCCGGTTTCAAATGGCGGAATTCCTTTTTCAGTCTTCACCGCTTGACAAATGTTTTCCATCATCAATTCCCGATTGCATCGCGCAAAATTCTGCGCCCACTTCACCGCTTCCACGTAATCTCTGAAGTGCTCGGTCCCTTCCGGAAAATAAGATAGATCAGCGTCCGGCAAATTGATAAACCATTTCCTCATGTCTTCTTTCGCAAGTTCGATGAAATAACTGCCGATCCTGTTTCCAACTCCTCGCGATCCGCTGTGAAGCATAAACCAGACACGATCCTGCTCATCCAGGCAAACCTCGATGAAGTGATTGCCGGTGCCTAAAGTACCCAGATGATTTCCGGTGTTCGCTCCCCTGGCTTTTGGATGTTTTGCTGTGATTGCTTGATATCCTTTTTCCACCTCGGTCCAAACGGAAGCGACATTGGCGGGCAATTCTCCCCACGCGCCCCGATCATTCTTTCTACCATCGTCAGTTCTTCCGTGTGGAACAACCTGTTCAATTGCGCTTCTAACGCCATGCAAATTTTCCGGCAAATCGCTTGCTTGCAACGTGGTTTGCACAGCCATCATTCCGCAACCGATGTCCACACCAACGGCGGCTGGAATGATAGCCCCGCTGGTGGGACTTACGCTTCCAACCGTGGCTCCAATTCCCGCATGAACGTCCGGCATGGCCGCAACCCACTTATAGATGAAGGGAAGTCGCGCAACGTTCTGCATTTGCTGCTTTGATTTTTCATCGAATGCCCAACTCCTTTGGTCCAGGACTTGATCAACTTTCCGTTGCCTGCATCCATCACTTCATAATTTCTATCGTCCATTTTTTCCTCCAGAAAAAGCGGCGACAAAAATCGGAGAAACACCTTCTGATGCTCTTTTCTGAGCTATCGCTTTTGGCGATCCGGGACTTACATCCGGAGACCCTCAGAATCGATGTAGTTCCTCCATCATTCGCCGCGAACATCATTCTAACTTTTTCATTTCCAAAAGTAGACGACAACAAGTTTGATGAAACGGACGTGCTCTACCATTGAGCTATGGCCCCATGGTGGAGCCACCGGGATTCGAACCCGGAACCTCGCGGTTCTAGCCGATGTAGTTCCACCTGCATTCGTCCACCTTCAGAAGTGAAAATGTTTTGAAACCCTCAAGAAGGGCCGACAAATTTATTGCCGGGACAAGACGTTTTTACAAATATAGTCTCGACAAGCATTCGGCCCTTCTTTCTTCTACAACTCAACAGCCTGGATCACATCGATTCCATACTAGAGAGCATTCTGGGCGCAGAAAAACTGCGAAACCTGGATCGCTTTGAACGAGTGCAGCTTGCGGATGTCGTTAGCATCTGCAAACAATCTCGTAGTCTGTCCGAAGCAGGACGCCGCCTCTACTCCGCTTCCCGAAAATCCAAAAAGATAAGCAACGACGCCGACCGCCTTCGCAAATATCTCGCCCGCTTCGACCTCACCTGGCAAGCATTGCAGGAATAGTCTCATCAAAAATCAGGAATATCATTAGAAGCCAGCTTCACAAATGAAGAGCAAACTTCTTCTAATATTAATAATCGCAATGTATGCATCTGTTGGTACGACCGTTATGAAAAAGGTTCCTGTCGTTGAACTTTCGGGAACAGGTTACGAACGCGGTGTGGAACATGGCACGAAGTTGAAGAACGAAATTGCGGAGGTGATGCGGAAATTCAAGATCAATATTCGCGAAAACACGAAGAAGGATCCTGATACAGTGATTGCGGATTTCCTCGGCAGCACGAATTTCAAGCCGGCAATAGAAAAGCACACACCGGGCCTGATGGAAGAAATAAATGCAGAAGGTTCCGGACAAAAAGTGAATGATGTTTTCGCGTTCCAGCTCGTGGATGAGTTCTGGGTGTATCTGGATAGACTGGAGAACGTCACGAACCATCATTGCAGCGCCATTGCAGTAGCAGCAACCGCCGATCGTCCCGCATATGTTGCTCAGAATATGGATATCGAAACCTACACACATGGATATCAGGTGCTGTTTCATCTGGCCGGAACAGATCGAGAACCTGAACAGTATGTGCTTTCGAGCGCGGGTCTGATCGCGTTGACCGGAATGAACCGCAACGGGATTGGAGTCTGCGTGAATACTTTGATGGAACTGAAAGCTTCGAGCGACGAATTGCCTGTTGCGTGCGTGATCCGCGGATTATTGAGCAAGTCATCGGCGGAAGACGCGCTGGAGTTCCTGCAAAACGTGAAACATGCATCCGGCCAAAACTATGTCCTGGGACTTGAAGACAAAGTTTACGATTTCGAAGCATCTGCGAATCAGGTGATTCGTTACAGTCCTACAGAAGATGGCAGAATCGTTTACCATACGAATCATGCGATGGTGAATCATGATGTGAAACCATGGCAGGAAGAGTTTCACCGGAAAATGCTCGCAGGTGAAACGAAAGGCTATAACAGCGAAACGCGTCTTCTCTCTTTGACATCACGATTGAATCTTCAAGCGACCGGGATTTCGGAAGAAGTCATCAAGAGCATGTTGAAGTCCAAAGACAACGAAAAGTATCCCGTTTGCCGGGCTTACCGGCAGGGAAGCTCCATCTTCACATTTAGCTCGGTCCTGTTTGCGCTCGGCGGCAAGCGTTCCGTTCAGGTTACCTACGGATCACCCGACCAGTCAGACACCAGCAACACTTCTTTGATCGATAGAAATTCCGCGGTGTTATACTTTACAAAACAGCCCATGAATGCCGCCACAGATGAATTCACTCAGCTTTTGGTGGACTGGCGGAACGGAAACCAATCTGCGATTGATAAGCTGATGCCGATGGTTTACTCGGAGCTTCGCCGGTTAGCCCACAAGTACATGAGGCGCGAAAGACCGGATCACACATGGCAAACCACAGACCTAGTCCATGAGGCGTACATAAGATTGGCCGGTAAGGAGGACGCTGCTCCGGAGAACCGGGTCCATTTCTTTGGAATGGCGGCACAGTTGATGCGGCGTCTTTTGGTGGAACACGCCCGCTCCAGCCGCTCTGCCAAACGCGGCGGTGGTGTCCGTCATGTTTCCATAGACGATACTGCTATTGTGTCGGAGGAACGGACGAGCGAGTTTTTGGCATTGGACGAAGCGCTTGGCAGGCTCGCGAGGTTGGATCCGCGTAAGACCCGGATCGTGGAGATGCGCTACTTTGCTGGATTGAACGTAGATGAGACCGCCGAAGTGCTTGGTTTATCACCGATCACGATTAAACGAGAGTGGCTGAACGCAAAAGCCTGGCTCTACCGTGAATTGAACCCGGAGAAATGCGGACGACCGAAGTGAAATAACTATTGCAGTAATCCGATCCGCCGCAGCAATATCTTGAAACGAGAATCTGTCCGGAGGTTCTCAAACTGCGGATCGACTTTCAGATTCGTAAGCCAGGGAGAGCGCTCCTGATATGCCTTCTCAAGCCAGGCGAACGCCTGATCCTTATCGCCAAGGTAAGCGTAGATGTATGCAAAGTTCATCGGTGAAACATAGTTCCCGTTCTCTGAGCTCTTCTTCAACCCTTCGAGAGTCTTGTGGTACAAAGATCGCATTGCGATGTGATAGCCGTGCGCTTGAAAATCATCACCCAGTACTACCGCACCTTCCTCATCGCCGGCGTGCATTAAATATCTTTGCATCGCCGTGATAGCTTCGCCAAACATTCCTGTGTCGTCATAGATCTCGGCCAGAGAAGCATAAGCTTCCGGAAAATTGGGATCTAAATCGAGTGTATAGCGATATTGTTTGATCGCAAGATCATATTGATGTGACCAATGAAAAGCTGCCGCGAGGGCTTTATTGGTCATGATAGAAAGCGGGTCAATTTTCTCAGCACTCTTCGCTTCGGCGATAGCCTGCTCCCAGCGTCCCAGGGCCCGCAAATACTGTGTATGAGTTACGCGAGCCCCCGCAAAATTCGGATTGAGCTCAAGCGCTCTTCTCGATTCCTGTTCATAACCCGGCCAGTTCCAGTCGTAGTAAAACCTCACACCGGACAGAGCGTCATGTGCCTCGGCGAGTGTTTCATCAATTGCGATCGCTTTTTTTGCAGCCGATTCCGCTCTGGGCATGGTTTCTATCGGAAGCCTGTAGCCATCAATCGCCATCGCCTGGTAGTAAAGGGACAATTCGGAATAAGCGAGTGCGTAGGAAGGGTCCCTTTCAATCGCTTCTTCCAAATAGTCACGGCTCTTCTCATAATGTTCCAACGTGAACTTGTTAAAATGATATTTGCCTTTCAGGTAAAGCCGATACGCCTCGGTGTCTTCCGTGTGATGCCTGGTCAGCCGCTTCTGTAATTCGAGACTCAGCCTGGATTGCAAACCAGAAGTGATTTCCAGAGAAATCTCCTCCTGTATTTCCAATATATCCTTAAACTTCCGCTTAAACTGTTTTCCCCATAATTGGGTTCCATCACTTACCCGTACGAGATCCGCGTTGACTATCAACGTATCCGATTGTTGTGCAATGCGTCCTGTGACCACAGCGTCAACATGGAGATCGCGACCTACTTTTCGTGGATCGAATTCCTTTCCTTTGTATGTAAACACAGTACCGCGTGCCATCACACGAAGCTCAGGCAACTGGGAAACGCTGTTAATGATGCTATCGGTGAAGCCATCGCTGAGATATTCCATATTTGGATCCGGGCTTCCGTTGACAAATGGCAAAACTGCAAGTGAGTGAATTGTTTTAACCGATCCCGGCCCGCTCAAATGACGATAGAACAAACCTGAAAGTATCAAAAACACCATCAACTCGGTAATCCACAACACCGTCTTTGGCTTGATTCGACGAACGATGGAACGCGGTAGAGGTGCAACCGTAACCGTACCGGCGTCTGAAATGATCTTCAGAGCAAATGCCAGATCGTGGGCTGTGTGGAAGCGTTCCTCCGGGTTCTTTTTCAGACAAACGGATACAACTTCCACTAATCCCGGCGGATACCCTTCGAGCAGTTTCGCTTCCAATGGATCCTCTTTCAGGATGGCTGCAATGGTCTCGGCTGAGCTTCTTCTGGAAAAAGCCAGGACTCCTGTCAGCATTTCATAGACGATAACGCCGAACGAAAAAATATCGCTACGCGAATCGACAGTTTCTCCGCGCACCTGTTCCGGAGACATGTAGGGAATCGTACCCATGACAATTCCCGATTGAGTTAGAAGCGATTCTGTCGCGGCTCTAGAGTTTTCTTCTTGCCGTAGTTTCGTTTCAAGTCGCGCAAGACCGAAATCCAAAATCTTAATTCCGCCATCAGTGGTGACAAAAATGTTCTCCGGTTTCAGATCGCGGTGAATCACTCCCTCAGAATGAGCTGCCGCAAGACCTTCTGCTATCGCAATTCCCATCTTCAAGGCAATGTTCCAGGCCGGTTTCGAATGAGCAAGCCGCGCGCGAAGCGTTTCTCCCTTCAGCAACTCCATGACAGCAAAGGAGACTCCGTCATGGGTGATGAAATCATGAATGGTCAGAATATTTGGATGGGAAAGCGCAGCTAATGCTCTGGCTTCTCGCTCGAAGCGGCTTCGTGCGTCCTGATTTTTTGCCAGATGCTCCGGCAAGACCTTAATCGCAACATCCCGGCCGAGCCGCAGGTCCCTGGCTCGATAGACCTGCCCCATTCCCCCCGAACCCAGGGGGGAAAGAATCTCGTATCGTTCACCAAGATGAGTACCGGAAAGCAAGTCTATTTGTCCGACCAACACGTGCATCGGGGACTGGATCCGATTTCGTGAAACGAACCAAAGGACCAGGTGACTCCTGTTGTGATTTGATATTTAAGAGGGTGACCGTTTCGCATGGATGAGGTATACAGCACAGTGACATAAGCTTGCCAGGAATCGTTGATTGCGTAAGCAGCTCCGCCTCCCAGATTCCAGGTCTTGATTTTTTCAACCCGGTCATGATGAGGCCAAAGCTCCGGATCAAGAATTTCAAGAGTGTCTTTGTCAAAAATAGCGTACGGATTTACGCCTCCATGAGAGCCGGTGCCGATTGCAGTAATGTAGGTTGTAAAGGAAGGAGTTAGGAAGTATCCGAATTGTGCGTCGAAGTTGCTGCGGTTCAGGTTGATACCTTGAACTCGCTGAACGAAATCATAGGAGTAATGACCTTGAACGTAGGCATCCGGCAACAGGGGATCCAAACGGCGACCTAAGTAGGTTCCCACTCGAAAACTCGAGAGACGTGCCCCGATTGCCGAATGCGCAAAAAATTCGTAACGATGGGTTGGGAAACGGTAACCGATAAACGGTGTAATCATGAAGGGACTGGTGCGGGTATTGTAGCGAAGCTCCAGAGTTAAGTCCTGAAATGATGGATGGTAGGATCCGCTGTCAGTCTCAAGATCATGGGAGAGATCACCGCCCTCATACTTCGCTCCAACGTAAGGAATCGTAGCACTGAGGGCCAGTTGATCCGTAAAACTGTAGTCCACGTTTACATAAATAGAGTGAGAGCGAATTCGGCCACCATCAATTCCCAGAAATTCTTTGAACAACTCCTGCTCAATGGCGTGTGTGTCAATGTAATGGTATTGATAACTCAGGGTAATTGTGCCGGTATGTTTCGGGGATATCCAGGCTTGTCCGAATCCACCGACGGGCACTGAAAAGTAAAATGCCAGCCAGAAAATGGCCCTTCCTGCCTTTCCCATTTAGATCTTCTCACAATGCAGAGACTTACCTTTCAACCGCGCGGCCATGATTTCTTCAATTGTTCTGAGAACGCTTCCTCTTTTCAGATTAGACTTCAACAGGCAACTGTACTGCTTTGCGGCCTTGGCCAGATCCGCCTCTTGCGTGTTATAAAGGAAGGGAAGAAGATACGGTTTCGAAGCCGCTGCATAGATTTTTTCTTCGACAATTGGAGCATCCGAAAAACTAACGAGAACCACATCGTAATTCCCGGAATTCAAATAAGAATCCAGAGCGTTCTCGCTATGTACCGTTCTGACTCTGTGTCCTGCTTTCTTAAAGATGGACTGCAATTCCTCTGAAGCTTCCGTTTCCTTCGAGTAGATAAGTAAGGAGGCGGGATACTTGCTCTTATTCACCTGTTCATAGCGGACACCACGCCCGACCACCAGGAATTTGTCACCGCAAGGATATGCATTTGTGCACAGTATCGTGACCCAAATCCATGCGAGAACAAGTTCTGTTTTCACAGACCCTCTATACTTATTAGTGAAAAGCACGGGCAAACCGTATCATCCCGTTATGTAACGGCGGCGGCCCGCCGGCTTTACTGGTGGTATACTGAAAAAAACAACCGCATCCTGTCGCGCGAACCAAATGACTCCTGAGCAATGGAAGCAAATCGATGAGTTGGTTCAGACCGCTCTGGAGCTGGAATCTGCCAAACGAAGCGCATTCCTGGATCGTGCCTGTAACGGAGACGATTTGGTGCGGTCGGAAATCGATTCTCTCCTCCTTGCTCACGGGCAAGCTCATGATTTTATTGAGACACCACCGGTCGATATTGTCGCTCATCTGCTGTCGGGGGAAGAGAGCGCAACAGATCTGAAGTCATTTGGGAGCTACAGGATCCTCCGTTCACTGGGCGCGGGCGGAATGGGTGAAGTATACCTCGCTGAGGACACACGTCTTCACCGTCACGTTGCTCTCAAGCGGCTTCCCGCCCTCTTAACACACGATGAATTCTCACGTGCGCGCTTGATACATGAGGCGCAACTGGCTTCGACGCTCAATCATCCGAACATCTGTACGATTTATCATGTCGAAGAATCGCAGGGCGAATACATCATCGCGATGGAATATGTCGAAGGAAAAACGTTGAGCAATGTGATCTGTGATCGCCCTCTGCCTCTGAAGGACCTTTTATCGATCGCGTTACAGGTTGCAGATGTCTTGGCTGTGGCACATTCTCAGGGCATCATTCATCGGGATATTAAAGCGGGAAATGTGATCGTATCGGATCATGGAAAAGTAAAAGTTCTTGATTTTGGACTTGCCAAACTTCTGAATGAGCAATCACTAAAGCAATCAAGAATTTCGGAATCCCACGTGACAGGGAGTTCGTCCGGAGTGCGAATGGGGACGCCTTCGTATTTGTCTCCGGAACAAGCGAAGGGCGAATCTGTTGACCATCGTACCGATATTTTTTCTTTCGGAGTAGTCCTCTACGAAATGGCGACAGGCCGTTTGCCTTTTCAAGAAGAAGCTCCTGCTCAATCTATCCGTGCAGTAATAGAGAAAACTCCTATTCCTGTCAGGGAGCTCAATCCGAAAATTCCAACACGGCTCTTAAAGATCATTGATCGCGCTCTGGCGAAGCGGCGTGAAGAACGCTATCAGACAATGAACGAATTCATTGAGGATCTAAAGAAAATCTCAGAGTCTGTCGTGCGGTTCGATAAGAAGCTAACATTAAAACTTTCGCTAGCGGCTGCGATTCTGATCGTTGTGGCTTTTCTCACAGTTAGCCAATTTGCGCGACTGAAAGGACCGATCTCAGCTCCTATCAGTTTGAGCGGCGGAGAAGACTCATACCGTTCCGGTTCAGGCTCTGTAAATCCCGAAGCCAATCTGGCTTACTTTCGGGGTCTCAACTCTACACGGAGTCCGGATCTTGTCGAAGGATGGGTATCGGCAACCCGGATGTTTGAACGTGCTGTTGAACTCGATCCGGGCTTTGCAAAAGCTTACGCAGAACTAGCGCAGGGGTACGCCGCAATGTTTTATTTTGGTGTGGATCGTCGGGAGACCCGGTTGGCGAAGGCAGAAGCAGCTATTGAGCGTGCTTTTAAGCTTCACCCCGGCCTGCCGGAAGCGCATTTAGCCCGAGGGTTCTACTGTTATTGGGGTCGTAAAGATTTGGATCACGCTCTGAAAGAATTTACGATTGCGCAAAGAGGGCTGCCCACCAACGTTCGCCTCTTTGAAGGGATTGCACTTGTCTACCGTCGCCAGGGAAACTTTGAGGCTGCATCAGAGAACTTTAATAGAATATTGGAATTGAACCCTCGTGATCCTGCCACGTCTTTTAATCTTGCTGTGACTTATTTGAATATGAGGAAGTATTCTGAAGCCGACGCCTACTGCGATCGTACTATTGCCCTTGCTCCACAGCAATTGTATGCGTACGGATCAAAGGCACAAATTCAGTTGTTGTGGAAAGGAGAAATCAAAACGGCGCGAGCCATTCTTGAAAAGATGCCGGTTCAAGAAAATGATTCTGCTTTTTTTCAATGGCACCAGATTGATCTGTGCGATCGAAACTTCCAGGGTTTGCTGCAACGGCTTTCCTGGCTGCCCGATGACTATTATGAAGGTCCGGGTTTTGCATCGACGAAGAGTCAATTCGCGGGTTTGCTATATGCTTTCATGCGCAAACGTGAATTGGCCCGTACTTCCTTTGAGACCGCCCGGGTTATTGAAGAAGAAAAGGTTCAGCAACGACCGGACGATCCCGCAAGACGCGCATCACTTGCAGTTGTCTACGCGGGTCTTGGATGGAAACAGCAGGCCATCAAAGAAGCGAAACTGGCGGTGCAACTCTGTCCCTCCGAAGATGCGTTTTGTCGCCCAGCCTTTATTGAAAAACTGGCTCATGTATACACGTTGGTCGGTGAATTTGATGCAGCCATGGATCAAATTGAATATCTTCTTTCCGTCCCTTGCCTCGTCTCGGCTCCACTTTTAAAGATTGATCCTCGCTGGGATCCACTGCGCGGTCATACACGTTTTCGGAAAGTGGTAACTCGCTAGTCTAAAATTGCGATCGTGTGGCAATTTGCCAGGTGTTTCCCCACTTGTCCACGACCATGCAGCGGCGGTCACCGTACGGCGTATCAGATGGCCTTTCGAGCGAACGCGCGCCGGCATCAACTGCGCGCTGGTGCGTCGCGTCCGTATCTTTGACATACACATATAGAAAAGCAGTCATCGGGGCACGAACTCCGGCTTCAGTAATCATCACGATCGAGTCGCCAATCCGCATCTCAGAGGGAGCTGCTTCTTGGTAGTTTCCCTTTGCCTCAAACACGTGTACGAGAAACTCGACAAGCCCATTAGCATCTCTAGCGACAATTCGCGGAGTGACAGTGTGCCAACCTTCAGGCATGAATGACGAACGTCTGGTTGTCTTCCTCATCATTATTCAGATTGCCCAACAACTTCGTAGTGGACGACTGTTGGTTCGAATTCAAGAAGGAAGTCCTTGTCTTCTGGATAGTATTTCGCGCGCTCAACATCCTCACCGGCAAAGCCACGAATCATGTTCATATTCTCCCAGAACGTCATCGTAATGAAGTGAGTGACCTCGCCATCCTCACGTTCCAGGATATGAACGCTGATGTTGCCCGGTGTCGACTGATAGTCAGGAATGGCTCGCTTGTTCAAGAACTCCCGGTAAGCCTTCGCTTTAGTTGTAGGGACGCGTCCATGCCACATCCGAACGACCATCTTTACCTCCTTCACCGATAATATTTTGCCACGGAACTCCGCAAACCGGGCCTCCAACATGATTTTGAGGCAGTGAGACTGAATGTTCCAGCTCGAACTAATTATCAGTAGGTCGTTACCAAGAATAACCCAATAGTGCCGAAATGTTTGAATAATACGTATGTCGTTCGCTATGTTCGTAAGATGACGTGTCGTAAAGGATCGTGAATTGCGGCCGGAAAACGAATTTATCTTGAGAAATTCGTACGCCTCCCCCGAACTTTAATCCGAAACTACTTCTTGTGGCCTGGAATATTCCTGGAAAACTGGGAGCATCAGAAATTTCGCTGTGCCTCAAAAGTGTTCCTCCGAAAAGGCCGTACGGTTTAATCTTTGAACGTCCGAAATGATAACGCATGTTACCGCCAAAGCCCCAAAGAGTGTTTTCGAAAGGGTAGAATGAATTCTCACTATTTGCATGAACACGCAGGCCGGCTAGGCAGCAATTGGGTAGCCAATCTCTTGATATCTTTTTGCAACTCATTCACCAACAATGCCGAGTTAAGTTGTGCAATGACAGCCTGTGATAACTGCCTGTTTGCATAAATATGCTGGATAGCGGCAATCGATAATGACCTTTCATAGTATTCTTCCGCCCACTGTTGATACGTGATCGGTGACCCGTCCAGAATGTGGAGAAGGTCCGCAGAACCATCGGGATCATTTTCATTGGGAAAGACTATGTCCCCGTGGACCCACGACTCATCTGTGTATTTACGCCAGATGCAGAATGTCGTTTCGTTGATTGAAAAGGCTGGTTCAACCATGAAGGATGAAAATTCAGGAGGTACCGAATCAAAAATGCCTGGCCAAACGTGAGGTGGATCGTTTGCAAAGGGACTCATCGATGACTCATGGGCGAATCCCTTTAATATGGTCCCGGCTGAT
>JAKEFK010000076.1 GCA_022616075.1 bacterium | reverse complement strand
AGCGACTTTGCGTTAAATCTAGAGTTCGAATTCGGCAGACGAAGATGTATCGCGACCGGAAACTTTATCATGAACGGTGATCTGGCATTCATATCTGCCACGCTGATAAGAAGAGGGAATCCTTAGTGAGTTCCATAAATCGGCATAACCGTAATCTCCGAATTCCTCCATCGTCTTGATCCCATCCTGGGAAAGTTCAGGAAGCAGGTTTCCATCCGGACCATATGTCTTCAGATCCTGTACCAGATGCATGCGCTGCTGGTTACCGCTTTTATCTAATTCAAATCCAACAACTCTAAAACGAACCGTAATGACGGCAAGATCCCCTTCCTGCGCCTTTTCGACAGTCACGTTTTCCAGACGAACGGAGGAAGGACTTTGTTCGAACAAACTATCGAGGGGACTCTTTTTCTCTTCGGTAACCGGCGCGGGATGATTTTCTCCCTGACGTTGAGCCAATCCCGTGTTTCCAAGATCAATATATTGAACTTTCCAACTGCGGCCCTCCTTAACAAGATGGTATTCGGCAGGAGATGCAGAACCTTCCATGCTTACAAGATTTCCCTTTAGTTTTGCAACACCTTGCTCGATTTCTCGATTGTTGGAAGTAAATTCCTTGGAGTTTTTCAACTGCGGATTTCCGCTTACGAAATCCTGAAAACTTTGATAATTCGTTATTTGTTTAAAATTTTCCGAACAGTACGAGTAAGCTTTCTCCATATTGTTTTCTTTCAAGGCATTCAATTGCATGTTGACTACTTTCAAGGGATCGCCCGTGACTTTGAAAATGTAGTAAACAAAAATACCAATCGCAGCACCGAAAATGAGCAATAGAAGACACCCCGCGCCTGCAATCAGCGCGTATTTTCCGATGCCTGCTTCCTGCGGAGGCGCGGGCGGAACGGGAGGCGGCACCGGAGGCGGATACTGTGGATACTGATCATCCATACCTGTCGCAATTATATCAGCTTCCTACTGCCAAAATGCCGGTCCTAATTGATGCAGAGTCGCAGCGCGCTAGAAGATAGATCTCCTAGTTTTTTGAATTTCTTGCTTTGAAAACAAGAATCTGTTCGGGTGGCATTGTACGCACCCCAAGGCCCAAGATCAATAGCAGCAGTAACTGGCGTGAACTCCTAACGCCGAGTAGTAGATCAGCGTTATCACACTGCATCTGCATGTAATGCCGCCCCCATAAAGTGCAGCGTGAGCAGACTCCGTTTCCATCAGTTGTAGCACGCTTCCCAGCGTTATGTTCGCGATGGTTTCCAGGGCAGTGGGTTTTCGCATGGACGCGCTGAACCTGGTGGACAGATCGGCCAGTTCTGCATCCACAAATTTCTTCGGATTTGCGAATAAATGGAATGGACCACCTGCCTGGTTCACTTCAGCAAGTTCTGCTAATTTCCCTGCTTTTTTTAGCCGCGCAGCGACGAGTTGATCAAATGTGGCTATTTCGCCGTTTTGCCGTATGGCCGAAGACAGCTCCTGCACTGCCTGCTCAAACTGTCCGGAGAGGTTCTTTACTTGTGCAAATCTGGTTGAAGCATTTGCTGGAAGTTCCTTGCTCTTCTCTAAGTCGGCTTTGAGCGAAGTTACCGCATCCAGAAACGGTTTAAACTTTTGCGCGTTTGGCTGTGGTGTCTTCAGCTGCCATACCGTTGGATCGCCCGCCAGTAGCAAGCTTGAACTACAGACAATGATTGCGCATGCAAGCGCAACAAGTCCGAAATTTTTCTGTGATTTCATAATTCTCCTCCTATTTTCTTGTGATTGCATCTTTCCATCCATTGATTTTTCAATCGTTATCTGCAATGAGAATTCCGACGCTACTATTTGGCTGGCTTATCTCGTAGGCCGCATTATCAACGAGGTTGATAATCGCCGTCTCGCTCTGTTCGGAAATTGAATCGTCCACCGGTGTTACGGTAACGAGCACAAAAGTTTCCCCGGCCGGTATTTCAGCAGAATCCAGTATTCCAGCCGGTAACAAATAATCCTCGTTTTGATTTGCGCGATTGAATCCGATGCCGATGGTATTCAAAAAGACTCGTAGTTCTGTGGTCGTTGCGCCGGTCCGAACGATACGGAAAACTCCGGGGTCTTGTCCGTTTTCAGATGCATCGCCATCAACCAGGATGGTGGAGACTCGGGGTAGGTCGTTATCCAAAATAAGAACTGTTTGAGTCTGATCAGCTTCCAGGTTATACGTCCCGAAGCCAGGATTAAGTCGAATTGCTACGAACTCTGTTCCCTCTGATGTCGTGTCGTTGATTGGAGTCACGGTGATATTTGCAGAGTCGGAACCGGGTGAGATCGTGATCGAACCGGACAGATTCTGAAAGTCGACCCCATTGGTTGCGGGCTGACCCTGAGCTGTAAAGTTCGCCCTTGGGTTCACAGTGTAAGTAACGGCCACAGGACTTTGCAGATCGCCATTTCTTGTAACTTTCAAAACGGCAGGATCTGGCCCGGTTTCGTTTGCGTTAGAATCCAGCGAGCTCAAAGTGATTGTTGGAGTGATGTCGTTATCAACAATTGTGACTTTTGCACTCTTAGAATCGTCAACGCGGTAGCCGTCAGCAGGCAACAATGTAACTATCACCGTTTCGTCAGGATCGCGAACGGTATCATCTTTTGGAACCACACCAACACCTGTGGTCGCCTCATTGACTCCAAAAGAGATGGTCGATCCGATGGAGTTGTAATCAACGCCGTTGGTAGCAGTTCCGCTAATAGCACACCTCACCTGAAGCGCGGCCCCCGTTGGGCCGGTGCGGCTTAAATGAAAAATTATGCTTCGGCTGTCGCTTTCCGTTGGAGCATCCGCTCCCGAATCCAGTTTCAGAGAAACCACTGGTTCATCATCCAGAATCGTAAACGATGCCGCATCAGGCGAGCCCACAACGTAGCTGTTTCCAATCGAAGGTGGAACGATTCTTAACTGAATGGTCTCATTTCCTTCGCCAGTAGAATCGTTTTTTAACCTAACCTCGATGATGGCAGTGTTCGACTTTGCAGGAAACGAAAATACACTTGATACCAGCTCATAATCCTGACCGTTCGTAGCAGTTCCTGTTATTTTCATTTGTGCGGTTAAAGCAGTGGCTGTGCTGCCTGTTCGTCTTGCTTGAAAGGACACGCTCGATTCGGCCTCCGTTACCGGAGGATGCGGCGGAGGAAAGATCGTGACAACCGGTTGTGCTGAAGCGAGCCCTGACAGATGTATAAGCAAGCTCAGGATGCCAAAACTCTTTAAACCGCCAAGACGCCAAGGTCGCCAAAAAAAATCTAATTTTTGCATTGCAGTTTTGGTTCTCACAATTTGCCGATTTTGAGAGTCCGCCATTCCGTAGAGGCCGTTTCTTTGCCTGAAGGATCAATGGCAGTAATCCTCCAGGTGAGAAAACCGTCCGCAGCTTTTTCCTTCAGCCATGCCGGCGCGCGATACATTGCGAGCCCCGGTTTCAAGATGGCTGAGAGAACGGTTTGTTGGTGCGAATTTCTTACTTCGAGTTGATAAAAGGATACGGACAGATTTTCGCTCCAGCTAAAATCGATTGTTTGATCCGGAGCAATGACTGCACGATCGAGAGGCAAAAGCTGTTGCAAATCGTTGGTAAGCAGAACCAGGTCACCCCGAGCACTTCCAACGTAATAACGCAGTACAGGTAAAGGAAATCCTGCCACGGCACCAGCATGCACGATGCCTGTGCCCGCGCCGGCTCTATCAAGACTGGAATCTGCTTCTTTGTCATCCGATGCTTCAATCCGTAACAGAACCTGATAGAGACCCGTTACCTCCTTTGGTAAACGCGCAGCATCGGGTCCTTTCAACACATACTTCCCCGTTGGTGGCAGGAAAACATTAAAACGGTCCAACTCCGTGTAACGGCGTTGCAGCGGACGCTCTTCCACCGGTAATGTCGCCTCTGTCAGCAGGTCGCGCTCTTGCGGAGGTTCATCTCCCGGCTTTACGACTTCCCATCTTCCTTTTAGTCTGCCTGTTCCGTTATATACAATGCCTGCGTTTAAAGAGGGTGGCCGTTCTCCTTCCTTCACCGACAAAACGGTTTGATTCACATCAAATGCGAGTCTTACATCCACAAGTGAGAAAGGCACGCGGGCGCCTCCGCCTGCCATGCGACAGGTTACAAATACAAATTCATCCGGTCTCCCCACAGTGCTTACGAATCTACGAACGTAAAAGAAGCTTGATTTTGATCCATCCTGAGCAGCTTGATATGCGCGACGCGCAACGGAAGGAGGAATGGACATGATGTCGGTAAATCCCGTTTGGCCGCTGTAGCGAGATTGGTCGAATCGAATCGGCAGAACTCCGAATATTGTAGAAGGATCGCATTTGAAACCGATATCGGGTGCAGCCGGGATTAATTCTCCGCACCAGAAAGCTTCCACCGGCACCTGATTATTGAGTCCGCCAAACGTTATGAATACAGTAGTAGCCCCGCTGCTGTTCACATTGACTCCGTTTGGATCCCGATTGATCGCGGATGCTGTGACCAGCGGAAAGAATGCCAGAATTAGAAGACAGATAAATTGTCGTTTCATGGTTATCTCTCCTAAAGCAGGCTGAAGTTCACGCCGCTGGTTATGGTCCAACCTTCCAGCCGCTGATTAATTCCAAAAATCTGATCGTTGGTTTCACCAACCTGATTTGCGTAGCGTAGATAGAGCTGTCCCTGAGATGCTTTGAAGATGCCAAACCGGTACGACGTTTCGAGATTGATTCCGTAACTTTTGTTCTTGCTCGTGTCCGCTTCATCATGAGCCCTCGTGGTATTGAGGATGGAGCTGACAGCAAAGCGATCGGTTGCTTGCCAGTTTAAATTGAGACCGAATCTGCGAGTTAGATCCAGTCGCCCGGATTCATTATTCTTGGCACGCTCAAGATTCACATCGAAGTTCATAGAAAGTCTTGTCTTCGGATTGAGGCCGAGCGTGAAAGTATGGATGAGATTTCTTAGATCCGCATTTTCTCTGCCCGTTTGACGGTTATCGTGGGAAGATTGGCCCAACCGGTAACCAAAGCGCCACCTGGTCAGTTGCCAATCTGCTGAAGCGCTATGATTGCCGCTGATCTGGTCCGGCACGTGGGTTACTGCAAAATCGCTGTTGACCGGAAGCGAATCACCGAATTGATGTGTGCGGTTGTAAGCGTACGTCACTGCAGGCCACCAGGGATTCGGTCCCTGTCCACCCGGACCTCCAAACAGGGTTTGCAGAGGAAAGCCCAGACTTATCGTATTTCCACGTGTCAGCGTTTTCAGAATGGAAGGAACATCATCAAGGTTATCTTGACTTCGTGAATGGTTGATCTGAATCGAGATATCAGCGAAAGTTCCCTGCACTTCAAATACGTTTTGCATCCGGTCCGCCTGAACGAATGCCGCTACACTTTTGAAGAAGGGTTCCGCTCTTTCATGCCGGTAAGTCAGAGTAAAATTGGCCGTCTTGCTGCCCTTAAGTACTTTGTTCTGAAGGATACCGTAACTAAGATCAAGATAGCGGGCATCTTTATCTTCTTCGCGCACAGGCACAAGATTTACACCCTGGCTTAGTAACGGATCGTTTGGATTGATGAATTTACTTCTTGTGTATCCTCCTTCCAACCGTAACCTTTGACTGGCATCACTGAATTGAACCCGCAGGGCGGCGCCGCGACTTTCTTCAGCATCATTGACTACGTTTTGATTGAAATTGGTCAGTGGAAGGACTGATCCGTCCAAAATGGACGCTTCCACACGAAAGCCGCCTGGCCGCGACCGGTTCAGTTCAAGCCCGAATGTTGCACTGAGAATCTGATGCTTACGCGAGTTCAGTCCTACAAAATTGTCCCAACCTACGATGCTCGTTCCATTGATAGCTGCCATGGATAAATCTGCTGCCTTCCCGAATCTGTAGATCCCGGAAATTCCTCTGCTACTGAAAGAATTGATTAAATGGGGATTGGAACCGAAAGAAACGTGACCCAGTGAAATGCCGGCCGGACCCTTTTGCAAGGAAATCACATAGCTGGAAAGATCGATCAGCGGAGCATCCTTTCCTTCTGTCGCAAACCGCAGTGCTTCGTTTTCATAACTGGTGCCAATAACATTGGCTTGCCCGGTCAAAGTGAAATCACCACGCACAAACTCCGATTGAAAATTCGATTGCATTCCGAAATCCTGATAAGTTGATCTGGGAGGGGCATTCGTTGCTGGATCGTGGTTTTCATCCAGCTGGCCTTTATTATTCAGATCGATCTTAGGTGTAAATGTCGCCTTTTCAAATCCTCCGCGAGTGAGCACCTTGATGGGAAATCGCCCGACTTCAATCCACTGTTGCTCACTTGTTACGCGATAAACAATCACCTCTTTTTCACCGGCCGGCAGAGGCAATATCTGGGGGATGTATTTCAACGATGTTCCATTTGTTTCGAAAAGATTCGTCATATCTGTCGTGCCGATGAAAACAGCCAGTCTTCCATCCGATGGATTCAACGGTCTACTCATCTGAAGTTCAAGAGTTTCATTGCGCGAGATCCATCCCTTTGCGAGAAAATTTGCTGTGAGTGAAATTTCATCGGCAATACAGACGTGCGCAAACAATAGGACAGCGACATAACAAAAAATCTTGAAAATCCATCGCTTCATTGTTTCCTCCCACAGAAATCGTAGAACGCAGGATGGAGTTGCACACGAGAAGAAAGTATTGATTCGCGGCAATACTTTAGTATTGCCGCTGTTGAATAAGGTGGTAGGGGCGACCCTTGTGGTCGCCCTAGAGATTTGTAATCTCGAAGATGCGGGCGGGGACAAGCCCCGCCCCTACCAGCATTTTCGCTGGTGTGAGTATCAACTCAAATTCTGCAAGTTGATTTCGACGAATGTACCTTGTCCGGAACTACTTCGAATAGAACATTGCGCGCCCATCCGTGCAGCCCGCTCACGCATCCCGGCTAATCCATAATGACCATTACTGGACGCTGACTGAACGTTAAAACCGCAGCCATCATCTATAACAGACAAATTGACAGATGTTGGTTCGTAGTTAATTTTGACGCTCAGATTTTGTGCTCTACCGTGTTTGATTGTGTTTTGAACCGATTCCTGACAAATGCGTAATACTTCAGCCTGAATGTTTTCAGATAAAGGAACAGGACTGCCGCTTACATCAAAACGAAATGCAAGATTCGTATCTTGAAGCTGCTGACTTACCATGCTACGAATGGCTTCGGGAAAATCTGCTGGAGCCAATGATAACGGCCGTAAATCTCCGATTGCACGGCGAACCTCCCGTACACTTTGACGTGCTAGTTGCAGAGCGCGGTCCACGTGCTTTATTGAGTTTTCTTCCGATGATGATTGCGCTGTTTCCAATTGCAGCACCACACCAGCCACTCCCTGTGCCAGACCATCGTGAATTTCGCGAGCAATCCGCGCCCTTTCTTCAATCACTGCTTTAAACTCCGCACTGACCTTCTGAATGCGGTGCTGATGATAGGAAACAGCTACAAAAATGAAAATCACGCCACAAAGCGCATAAAACCAAGCAGTCTGATAAAAGTAAGGTCTTAAATAAAAGCTGATCTTAGCTCCGGATTCGTTCCACAAACCATCATTATTAGAGGCGATTACGCGAAACACATAATTTCCATGTGGAATGTGAGTGTAATAAGCAACCCTTCGTGTACCTGCATCCACCCATTGTTTGTCGTATCCTTCCAATTTGTATTTGAAGAACACCTTATCGGGAGCTACCAGACTTAATGCAGTGTAGTGAAATTCAAACTTTTCTTTTCCAGGAGCCAGTTCTGCTTTTTTACCAGTACCGGCATCCAATTTAAGGCCGTCCACAAAAATTTCTTCAATATGAACCGGAGGAGCAATCGTATTGGTGTCCAATTGCTCGGGATCAATCATGACTGCGCCTCTTGCAGATGGAAACCAGAGTTTTCCATTTCTTGATTTCATGGCTGCCGGTTGATTGCCGCACGCGAATTCAATGCTTTTCATTCCATCGGATTTTCCGAAAGCGGTAGACCGAACTGAGGAAATTTTTCCTGCGGCAAAATCATTTAGATCTTTTTTATTTACTTTGAAAATTCCTTTCGGAGTGCTGATCCAAAAATTATGTTTGGAATCTTCCAGGATATCGCCAACATTGTCTTCATATAATCCATGAATTCTTCGAATAGAAACCAACTTTCCATTCTGAAATCGTTTCAATCCTCCCCCCAGAGTTCCCATCCATAGAACATCATCGCCGTCAATATACATTGTGATTACCTGGTGTTGGAGCATGTCTTGTGAAATCATGATGGAAAATTTGCCATCTTTATAACGATTGATGCCTCCATCTTCAGTGGTGATGAGAAGACTTCCATCTTTTGCCTTACGAAAATTACTTACATAGGAAGTGGACAGTCCTTCTTTCACTGTGAACTTTTCTTTGATCGTTCCATTCTCCATGTAATTCACACCCTGTCCGAAATTTCCGATCCACATTGATCCGGAACGATCTTCGTACATGGAACGAATACTATCGCCTAAAAGCTTTTGAGTTTTCGAAAATGGCACGATGCTTTTCTCTTTTAAAACATGTAATCCAAATCCTGCGGAACCGATCCAAATTGTTCCTGTAGAATCCTCTACTACAGATCGCACGCCTCTATGTGAGGAAAGCGGAGATAGCGGAAAGTTCTCCACTTGACGATTCCGAAGACGGCTCATTCCGGAGCGAGTACCAATTAAAATGTCTTCATTTTTGGCTTCAAACAACGAAGTGACATCATCGTCTTCCAATCCTTCAGCTTTTGAAAAAGTAACAAATTTGCCATTGCTGAGACGAGCTATTCCTCTGTCCGCTGTGCCAACCCAAAGATTGCCTTCGCGATCTTCGCAAAGCGCGGGAACCTGGTTACCTATAAATCCCTGTTGAGGTGTAAAGCTTTCAAATACTTCATTGCGGAAACGAGTCAGGCCTCTATCGGTTCCAATCCAGAGATTGTCATCACGATCTTGAAGAAGAATGGGCGTGCCGTCTCCAGCTAAATGTTCGGGAGCCTTGTAAGTAGTCACATGATCATTTCGAATTCGATATAAGGCTGAATCGGAACCCACCCAAATGTCTCCCTTGCGATCCTGCAGTAAACAAAAAATATCCTTTTCTTCAATTCCAAAAAATTTTGAAAAGCGTCCATGATTGAATTGATATAACCCCCCACCAACGGTTCCAACCCAAAATTTTCCAGAACGATCTTCCAACGCAGACCAAACAACATTTCCCGGAAGACCTTCCTCTTTCCAATACTTCTTAAATTTCCCATTTTTCAATTGAAACAGTCCGTTCGGAGTACCGATCCACAAGCTATCCGATTTATCCTGATAAATATGAACAGGCCGCTCATCGGAAAGACCATCAGCCTTTCCATATTTGCGAAACTTCCCATCTTTGTAGGAAATCAGCCCTCCCCAATAGCATGCGATCCATAAAGTCCCATCAGAAGCTTCCAGAAGCCACATCATTTCCGGGAACTGTATTTCTTTCGTATTGGTCATATCGAATACGGTAAATTTGACCCCATCAAATCTCACCAGGCCATTACTGGTTGCTATCCACAAGTAGCCATCACGCGTCTGAACAATTGAATAAATTGTGGTGCTCGGAAGACCATCATCCATATCCCATGTACGATAAACATATTGTGTGATTGCGCGATCAGGATTCAGCGCAAAGGAAAGAACTGGAAGGGCCAAATAGAAAAAGCAACAGAGAATTTTGGATAACATACTTCAATTACAATTCCATCTAACCGTCGACTCCGAGAACCCAGGCTGTCTACCAGAACGGCGAAATTAATCCAGGTGCACGATGCCCCGCTTAAGCGCCTTTGTTACCGCTTCCGTTCGATCGGATGCATTGAGCTTCATCAGGATATTCGTGATGTGTCCTTTGACCGTAGATTCTGAGATGGAGAGCGCATCGGCTATCTCTTTGTTGATTTTGCCAAGAAGCATGTGTTTTAAAATCTCTAACTCGCGCAAAGTCAGCTCCGAAGCGAAGGGACGTTCGGCCAATTGCATTGCAACATCGGGTGGAATGAAGCGGTGGCCTGAATGCACCAGACGAATGGCGTCGAATAACTGGCGGCTGGAAGTTTCCTTTAATAAGTACCCCTTAGCGCCCGCTTGCAAGGCCCGGTGAATATCCTCATCGCCCGTACGAATGGTAAGAACGACGATACGCGCGTTCGGAAATTCTTTGCAGAGTTGAACCGTTGCTTCCACTCCGCCAACCTTTGGCATGGCAAGATCCATGAGAACCACATCCGGCCGATGTTTTCGGTACATATCCAACGCATCAGTACCGTCTGAGGCATCTGCAACCACAATCATATCCGGTTGAGTGGAGACAAGCGCCATCAACCCTTCGCGGATTAAAGGATGATCATCGATAACCGCAATCCGAATTTTATCTCCCTGTCCCATGTGTCTGTTTTTCCTATCTTCCGCGCATTGGGGTGCTCCTGTCAAATTCATGCTGGCCACAGCTACAAATAGATTATCGACCCTCCTGACATTTTGGTTGCGGAAGATCGAACCCTACTAAAGTTCTGCATGAATTTGGGACTAAAGTCGCATCCCGGTCTCGTCTCCTGATTCTAAGATTTCTTAATGAACCGCGAGGTAAAACAATGAAATTTCGAACGCTAATCCTTCTCGTTTCAATAATCATAGTGTTCAACAGTGTTTTACATGCATCGAGCGTAAGAGCAATCGTCAGGGAAAACAATGCATCCTTTGCGAACGTTCAGGACGCAGATGTTTGTTTGTTGGCGGCTGATGGATCTGTGCTGTCACAACAAACAGGTGATGGTGGGATAACAACATTCCAGAATGTTGTTCCGGGAAATTTCACGGTGCGGGCACATAAAACCGGATTCAATCCATTTTCTATCGATGCATTTGTTAAACCGAATACCGAATATCGCGTGGTGTTAGCGCTGACTGAAGGAAACTCCCCTCCTTTGCCTTGCAATGTAGTGGGGCCGCGAGATGTAACCGTGACATTTCAACAAATAACTGCGAACCCAGTCCCCACAGCGTCAATCGTAGATTATCGTTTGACCATCGATAATATCGGCCAGAGCAGCACTCCCACCGTGATCACAAGGATTGATCTTCCGCCCGGATTTCAATTTAACCAGACTCAAAATCCATCGTTCAATTTGACCTGTGGGGCAACCGGAGGAACCGGCGGTACATCCGTGAGAGTTAGATGCACCGTTTCAACACTAGGTCCCGCATCAAACGCCGCTGTGAACATCAAGTTGGTGACGCCTTCGAATGTTTCCGGAAATCCACAAATTTTTTCGCTTCAAGCTTTCGCGGATCCGGACAACACGGTCATTGAAGGAAACGAAGCGAACAACCATTCAAGTTTAAAAACACATGTAAACAACGCGCCGGATCTCGCTCCCGATGTCTCCGGATCAGACACGCAAGTTGCTCTGAAAAGGGAATATACGTACCAGGTTAGAGCCAGAAATCTGGGAAGCGTTGAAGCACCGAATGTCGTTGTAAGAGCCACTTTGCCGCCAGAAGCAGAATTTGTCCGTGCCGAGAACAACACATTTTCAAACTGTAACAACAGTGGTCAATTTGTGGATTGCCAGGCGAACATTCAGCCGGGAGAAATAAAAGCGGTTCGTGTGATTGCAAGACCAAGAGATTCGACGCCCCGGAATCGCCAGATGATTTTCACTCTAACGATTGACCCGAATAATTCCATCGCTGAAAGTCGTGAGTTTAACAACAACGCTGTTGTTAGCACCGTGACGCAATAACGGAGGCGATTATGAAGAACAGAACGGTTCTATTTTTCACGTTCCTGATCAATGCTTGGGGTCTCCCCTTGTTACTGGAAGCTGTGTCAAGTGTGAAGGTAACAGTACGACAGAACATATCAGGAGTACCGGTACTCCCCCAGGCCGAAGTGTGTTTAACAGCATCCGATGGCTCGGTGCGAAGACAGGAAACAGGAAACAATGGAGTTACTACGTTCCAGAACGTTCCTCCGGGAAATGTCAGCATTCGAGCGCAAAAGTCAGGATTTAACGGACAGGTGCAAAGTGGGACCATCGCTGATAATGTGGAACAACCATTCATATTCGCATTAAACCAGGGAAGTAACCCACTCATTCAATGCAATGAACAAGGACCCAATGCGGCCGACATTATGGTTTCGTTGCAACAAACATCACCTAGCACTGGTCCTGCTGTTATGGATTCCACCGTGCGCTATCGGCTGACTATAAGAAACAGTGGTCTGGCCGGTGCAAGCAATGTCATCGCAAGAGTCAACTTTCCGGATGGTTTTGGAACACCAACCGGCAGTGGCGCAGGCGTGACCTGCAACGAAATAAATCTCCCGGGAGCCATCGGCCCGATCGCTTTCTGTGAAGCAACGTTGCTTCCGGCAAACGGAGGATCACGAGTAGCCGATTTCACTCTAGCAACTCCTAAAACGCTCTCAACTGATTCGCAAGACTTCACGATCAATGTTGTCGCTGATCCGGGCAACGCGATTCCGGAAGGAAACAACGAAAATAACAATAGCGCAAGTCTCACCACAACTGTTCAGAAAAGACCCGATTTTACGGTCGAACTTTCGAATACTCCCGCAAGCAGCTCCAGTTCTTTTTCTTACACATTGAAAGTAAAAAATATTGGAGATAAAGCGGCTACTGCAGTAACCCACTGTGTTCTGCCGCAACAGACGACATTTGTACGGTTTGAAGATAGTACCTTTAACAATTGCAATTCGGGAGGCGGACACGTTTATTGCAATTCCGCAACCATGCAGCCTGATACGGAAAAGTCTGTTCGAATTGTTGCAAGAGCGGATGCGCCTGGAGGGACCCCGCTTAATTTCTCTGCCAAGGCTGACCCTACAAATGCGGTTGCAGAGAAAGATGAAACAAACAATGAAAGACAGCTTCAAACAACAGTGCAGGGGGTCAATCTTGAATTTGCTGAATTAGATCCTGAGTTGTTCAGCACTCCTTCGTTTCCTCTGCCTGGTGAAACCATATGGATTCTGGTAAACGTTAAAGTTCGAAACAGCGGATCGGGAAATGCCCCGTCGTCATCAGTGGAACTGAGGTCAGTACCATCCCCCTTTCAAGACAAGACTGCCAGCTGCGGAGCGCCCCGAGTGTTCGAAAGTGATGGGTGTCAAACACCGAATTCAGGCGAAGGATGCGGTCGCAATCCCTGCAGCATCAATGCACTGAATGCAGGGCAAACCAGCATCAGAAAAATTTTTTCGATCTCTGGGCATGATAATGATACGACTAAAACCAGCAGAGCCAGCTTTACAGTTTGCATTGATCCACAGGATCTGATTGACGAAACGAATGAAACAGATAACTGCCGGACATTTCTTGTTGATTATTAAAAGCATTTCTTCTGCTTGATTCCCTGGCGCCTTGGCGTTTTGGCGGTTTAACTACAAATCTGCTTGACAACCTTACCAAACAGGCGCATACTGGCCGCAGGTAAAAAAAGGCCTAAAATGGACGCAATAGGAGTTCCTCGGTTAGTTTAGGGACAAACATGGCTGCGCAAAGGAAACCAAATTTACGCGGCAGTACTCTTGCCACGGTCGACGAACAGGGTCGATTGAAAATCCCTACCATGTTTAAAGACATACTGGTGAAAAGCTACGGGTATAACTTCTTTATCACCAGCCTCACTGGAGAGAATGTTTTTGCGGTCCCACTTACGGTTTGGGAAGCTCGTGAAGAGCGCCTGATAAAAACCGCCTCCCTCAATCCTTCCCGACGCAAGTACCTGGATCGCGTGAATTATTTCGGAAGCGAAGTGACCATGGACAAACAGGGAAGAATTCTGGTTCCGGCTACACTGAGGGACTCCGCGGCCATACGCGGCGAGTTGCGTGTGCTTGGCAAAATCGATCATCTGGATATTTGGAACGAAGATCGATTTGCAAAACGCATCGCCGAAGAGGCACTTACCGAACAAGATCTTTTACAGTTATCGGAGCTTGGAATATGAACCGCCAAGGCGCCAGGTTCGCCAAGGAAGAGAAAAGAAGAATTTTTTCTTGGCGCCTTGGCGTCTTGGCGGTTTAAGCACTTATTCGGAGACATCCGAGACCCCTGAACTGCGCGGAACCTTTTCAGGTTCCGCGCAAGTTCGTCTGTGACTTTGTGTCGCTGTGGAGACGGCGCCACAAACGTGCAGACGAATGCATACGCCGGTATTGATAACGGAAAGCATTGACTTTCTCAGCTGCCGGCCGGGTGGATTTTACGTAGACTGCACACTGGGGATGGGTGGGCATGCCGAAAGAATTCTTGAGGTTTCGGCGCCCGATGGAAGACTGCTGGCGTTAGATCGAGATGAAGAGGCAGTGCGATTTACAGAAAATCGCCTGATTTCTTACGAGAACCGCCTAACCGTGGTTCATGAGGATTATCGGATGTTGAGGGGTATTTTAGATCGGACTCAGTCGCCTGAACCAAACGGAATCCTTGTGGACCTCGGGCCTTCCATGTTGCAGTTCACTTCCGCTGAACGCGGCTTCAGTTTCCAAAAAGAAGGTCCACTCGACATGCGAATGGATCGCAGACAGACGCTCACAGCTGAATGGATCCTCAATCATTTCTCTGGCGAGCAGCTCCTGAAATTGATCAGAGAATACGGAGAGGAACCCTCTGCGCGGGCCATCACAACCAGAATCCTTGAAGAAAGGAAAAAGTCTCCCATTCAAACAACCGCACAACTGACAGCAATCATAGAAAGTGTCAAAAAAAGAAGACCGGGCGACAAGATTCATCCGGCAACAAAAACATTTCAGGCGCTCAGGATCGCGGTCAATGGCGAGCTGGAAGGACTGGACAAGTTCGTTTTCGATGCCTTTGATTCGCTTGCACCCGCTGGTCGCATGGTTGCGATTGGCTTTCATTCATTGGAAGACCGGATCATCAAACACTCATTTCAGTTTTTATCGGCGGCTTGCCGTTGTCCGAAACGAATTCTGCAATGCATCTGTGGCGGCAAGCCGCTGTCCAAATTGCTGACTAAAAAACCGGTCACCGCTTCTGCGAAAGAAGTCGAAGCAAATCCTGCAAGCAGAAGCGCCAAACTTCGCGCCATTGAAAAGATCGCCGGGACAGCCCCGCGTGATTTATGGCCCGAATGGTTACAAGAAAAATGAAAATCAACGCAAAGACGCAAAGACGCAGAGTCGCAAAGACTAAAAAAATTTCTTATCTCTGCGTCTTTGCGTCTCTGCGTTAAAAATGAAGAATTTTTATGAATCGAGTTTACATACAGTCGAACAGGTTGCCGAAGCAGGAACCGATCAAAGAACGGGATCCTGTGCAGTTTCGAAGCTTGATGTTGATACTTGTCTCCTGCTCCCTGATTGTTCTGGGGATCATCTCCTATATATGGAGGGGCGTGGAGATCATGACGATGGGGTATAAGATGCGGGATATTTATACGCAGCAACGACTGATCAAGGAACAACGTCAGAAGTTAATTCTGGAACGGGAAGCTCTTCGTTCGTTGAAAAGAGTAGAAGAGATAGCTTTGTCCGAGCTCAATCTCGTGAAGCCGAATCCGGACCAAATTGTCATTTTATCGAATCAAACAAAAAATGATCGCCAGACCATACCAGCACCGAAGTAAGCGAGGCGCCACGGGGCTTCTCCGCGCGCGTTTTCAGTTCTCGCTACTTCTTTGCCTGATCTGGACCGGAATTATTTTATTGAAGCTCTTTTATGTGCAGGTGATTCAGCACGATTACTACACTACACGCGCCAATAAACAACGAAACAGTGTAATCCCCTTGCTTCCTGAACGTGGGCCTATTGTGGACCGGAAAGGCAGGCCGCTGGCTATCTCAGTTCCCATGGTTTCCATTTATGCGGTTCCCGAAGCGATGGGCAAAGATCCGGAAGTCACTTTCCAGACGATTGCTAAAGTGATTCCTGTAAACGTAAAAGAGCTGGTATCGGCTTCTAAGACTCGCACTTTCATATGGATTGCGAGGAAAATTTCTCAACAGATCGCTGACAGGATCAAGAAACAAAATCTTCCGGGAATTTATTTCACTCAGGAAAGCAGGCGTTTTTATCCCAATAAAGAGCTCGCGGCTCATGTGCTTGGTTTTGTCGGAATGGATAACAAAGGATTGAGCGGTGTAGAGTTTCAATACGAGTCTGTTGTTTGCGGTGTTCCGGGCAAGCTTCCCGCTTTGCGCGATGCGAAAAAAAGACTGCTATTCTCAGGCGCCAGCACTCTGCCTACTGTTGGCCGCACGATACAACTGACGATTGATGCAGCGATTCAACACATAGCGGAAGAAGAACTGCGCGCGGTGGTGGAAGAACAAAGAGCCGAAAGCGGCGCCGTGATTATCATGAATCCTTATACCGGTGAGATTCTGGCTCTCGCAAACGAACCTTCCTTCAATCCGAATGTATACCGGCAATATCCAGCCAACCGTTGGAAAAACCGCGCGATTCAGGATTATTTCGAACCGGGGTCGACTTTCAAGCCGGTTGTCGCCTCCGCCGCTTTGGATCGCAATCTCGTTGATCCGGAAGATGAATTCGATTGTCAGCATGGATCCATCAGCGTCAACGGCCACATCATGAAGGACCACAAGCCATTTGGAGTTCTGAATTTCCGTCAGATCATCCAAAAATCCAGCAACGTCGGCACAATCAAAATCGGCATGATCGTGGGTCCGCAGTCCTTATTTCAATACGCCACAGCTTTCGGATTTGGTCAAAAGACGGGAATTGATCTACCCGGCGAAGCTCCGGGAATTCTGCGCCATCCCAATAAATGGTCGGCAATCTCCATTGGCGCAATTTCCATCGGACAGGAATTGGGTGTAACTCCCATTCAAGTGGTACGCATGATGAGCGCCATCAGCAATGGAGGTTATCTCCCGACTCCCCATTGTGTTTCAAAAATTTCTGATTCTGCCGGTGAACTGAAACAAACTGTGTTCGCTCAACCACAATCTTTGCCGATCAAACACGAATCCATCGCAACCCTCCAGACCTTCGTCGAATCTGTTGTAGACGAAGGAGGCTCCGGATTGAAGGCTGAGATTCCCGGCTACTCGGTAGCGGGAAAAACGGGAACCGCTCAGGTGATCGGACCATCCGGTAGCTACGCTGATGGCGGCTACATTGCATCTTTTGTTGGTTATGTTCCGGCGCAGAAACCGGCCTTTGCGATGATTGCTCTAATCCGTGGTCCAAAAAAGGAACACTATGGTGGGAGAGTAGCTGCCCCTCTCTTCCGGAAAATCGGACAACAGGTGTTAAAGTATCTGGACATTCCCCCTGATCAGGTACTCAATAACCCTGCAATTCAAGTTGCATCCGCGCTCCCCCGCGTTGGAAACGCAACCCAAGTCCCGGAAGGTATCGAGACGGTAAACTACGCTCCTCCTGAACAGCATCACAAGCTCGAGATAGCCACTGACGACGACAAGGCCTCCGGGCTTGTGATGCCTTCTTTTTATGGAAAAACAGCAAGCGAAATCGTGCAGGCTTTCTCGAAAGTAAACAGACCATTTCGTCTGCTCGGAACCGGCACAGTGATTAAACAATGGCCCCCTCCTGGAACATTGTTAACCCAGGATGATCTTTCTATTATTACGTTAGGTACTACAAGCCAGAACGTCACGCAAACAGATCGGAATGTTGTTCGAAAATAAGAATGAATCTACGTACGCTTCTCTCCTATTTGGAGAAATATGACGCTTCTGGCAATCTTGACATTGACATCTCCGGCCTAGCTTACGATTCCAGAAAAATCCAGCCTGGATATCTTTTCGCGGCGCTTCCCGGATCCAATTATCACGGCGCGCAATTCCTCGCTGAAGCGGAAGTTGCAGGCGCAGCAGCAATTCTGACGAATCTGGAAGTGCAAACCGAAATGACACGCATTTATGTTGATTCTCCGCGTCTTGCTCTTGCTATTTTGAGTGACGTTTATTGCGGATGCCCTTCTCAACATTTAAAACTTTTCGGAGTAACCGGCACAAACGGCAAAACAACGAGCACCTTCCTATTACATTCTGCGTTGAAAGCCGCGGGAATTCGATCCGGACTGCTGGGGACGGTTCAATACAGAGGTTCACAATTCTTGAGTCAGGCAAATCTCACGACTCCTGAATCATTGGATCTGCAGAAAATGCTTGCAGGTATGGTAGCCGAACAATGCGGCGCCTGTGTGATGGAGGTTTCCTCACATTCACTGATTCAAGACAGAGTCGGAGGTTGCCGGTTTGAGGCAGTCATTTTTACGAATCTGACGCAGGATCATCTCGATTATCACAAAACCATGGAGGACTATTTTCAGGCGAAATGGATGATTTTTGAGAATGAAATTTGCAAGACGGAAACAGCAGTTATCAACAGAGATGATGCTTACGGACTCCGCATTTTGAAACAGCGGAAAAAACTCGGTCTCAAAGCTGTCAGCTACGGTTTTGAAGATGGAGCGGATTATCGCATCACGGAATGGGACTCCACTCCTCAAGGCAGCGAATTGTGGATTGAATTTGAAGACAGAGGCGATTCGAGGGACAAAATTTTGTTAAAAACTCCATTGATTGCGCGTTTTAACGCTTATAACGTTTGTGGAGTCTTTGCTGCGCTCCATTCTTGCGGGATTTCTGCGGAGCATATTGCCGCCGGTGTGGAAAGAATGCAACAGGTTCCGGGTCGTTTGGAAAGAATTCATCATGGCCAACCATTCTTAATCTTCATTGATTATGCGCACACAGAAGATGCTATGAGACAGTTGCTCCAGACGGTTCGTCCATATACGGACAAGAAGCTTGTGATTCTGTTCGGGTGTGGAGGCGACAGAGACCGGGGAAAACGTCCCTTGATGGGAGAAGTAGCAGGACAGCTTGCAGACACAGTCATTTTAACTTCCGACAACCCCCGGAGAGAAGATCCGAAAGACATCATTGAGGATATTCTCACCGGGGTGAATGCATCGGGAAACAAGAATGTGCACATCATTCTGGATCGTAAAGAAGCGATTGAGTTTGCGCTAAAAAATCTCACCGCTGGAGATACCCTTTTGCTAGCAGGAAAGGGACACGAAAATTATCAAATGATTGGACCGGAAAAATTTCATTTCGATGAAAGAGAAATTTTAGCTGGTTATTTTGCCGGAGCTTATGAAGCTAACCGTTGAAGAGATTGCACACGGTACAGGAGGAAGAATACTCCAGCGACACCAGGACTCTTTTGAGTCGTTTGGAATCGACTCTCGTAAAATTCCAAAGGGCGGTCTGTTTTTCGCGATGAAAGGAGAGAACACGGACGGCCATCTCTTTCTTCAGGATGCGTTTCGCAATGGCGCGGCAGGAGCGGTCGTGGAGCGCGCGGAGGAGCCATTTGTGGCTGCTGCGCTAAAGACGCTGATTCTGGTGAATGACACAATGAAAGCGATCCAGGATCTTGCCGCATTTGTCAGGAAACAGAGTCCCTCAAAATACGTTGGCATTACAGGAAGTTCGGGGAAAACCTCCACCAAAGAGTTCACCGCGGAACTGCTGGCGAAAACATATGCCGTATACAAGAGTGAAGGAAATCTTAACAGCTTAACCGGCTTACCGCTAAGTCTACTTTCCATGGAGCAAAAAGAATGCGCGGTCTTTGAGGTCGCAATGAATCATCCGGGCGAAATCGAGCGGCTTTCGAAGATTCTCAAACCGGATGTCGGCGTGATCATGAATGTAAATCCAGTGCATGCGGTTCAGTTTTCCTCTATAAACGAAATCGCTGATGAAAAATGTTCGCTGATTCAGGGCATGCTTGAAGACTCTACGGTCATCTACAACGCCGATGATCTTTTGCTCGATGTGCGCTTGAGAACGCGCAAAGCAAAATTCTTGTATGGTTTTTCACCGAAAGTGGATCTGAGAATTACGGATGTCCGAATGCGCGGTGTTAGAGGCAGCCACGCCGTTTTGGTTTCCCATGGCCGTCAGATTCCGTTAGAAACGGAGCTTTGTGGGTTCGGCAATCTCTATAACATTGCTGCTGCCGTCTCCGTTGCATTAACGATGAACGTTCCCGTTGCAGAAATTGCGGATGGCATCACCCAGTTGAGACCATTTCAACAGCGCGGCACTCTGATTCGGAAGAACGGCATCCATATTTACGATGACACGTACAACAGTAACCCAAAAGCGCTGGAAATGATTCTTAAAATGGCTGGTGAAAGCACCGGATATAACCGAAAAATTGCGGTGTTGGGAGACATGCTCGAACTGGGACCGGATGAGGAAAAATTTCACGCGGACGCTGGAGAACAGGTGGCTATGAATCAATTCGACATCCTGATTACGACCGGGCCCTTAAGCCGGCATATGGGAAACTCGGCAGAAAAAAGAGGAATAACAGTTTATACGACCGACAGTTCAACAGAGGCGGCTGAAAAAGCGGCTTCCGTGGCCGAAGACGGAGACTTGATAATCGTAAAAGGCTCACGAGGAATGAAAATGGAAGTTGTAGTTGAAAAATTAACGCAAACAAAATAGCGCGGACGTCTCGTCTGCGTTGAAGGCCGTAGACACGCGCTACTTTGGGACGAAAGTTTTGAAGAAATAAAGAAATGCTTTACTGGATTTTATCTCCTGAACTGACGGGCCTTGCTCTGTTCCGTTTCATCACTTTTCGGACTGCTGCGGCAACGATTATGGCCATGCTGATTACGCTGATCTTTGGTGGCTGGGCAATCCGAAAGTTAAAGGAATTTCAGATCGGCCAGCAGATCCGGGCGGAAGGCCCTTCTTCTCATCACGCGAAGGCCGGAACGCCCACGATGGGAGGGCTGATTATTCTGACAGGCATGCTGATTCCAACAATTCTCTTTGCAGATTTGACGAATTACTTTATTTGGATTTTGCTCTTCGTCACAGTAACTTTCGGATTCATAGGATTCCTGGATGACTACGCCAAGATGGCAAAACGCCGGTCGCTGGGCCTCACTGCGCGACACAAAATGGCGCTACAGATATTCTTTAGCATGCTTGTTGGTTTGTTTCTGATCTATCTTTCCCAAAGCAGTGAGTATTACAGCACACGACTCGTTCTCCCTTTCATCAAATGGTGGCAGCCTGATATTGGTTACTTCTATATCTTTCTGGTTGTCCTTGTAATTGTGGGTTGCTCCAATGCCGTTAATCTCACTGACGGATTGGATGGCCTTGCGATCGGATCGGTTCTCATTGCATCGGCTGCATACACCGCGCTCGCATACATCTCAGGACATGCTGTGTTTTCACAATATCTCTTGCTTCCCTTTACCAAGCAGGCCGCAGAAATTACGATCTTCGGAGGAGCCCTGGTGGGTTCGAGCATTGGATTCCTGTGGTACAACGCTTACCCCGCGGAAGTTTTCATGGGAGATGTGGGATCTCTTTCGTTGGGCGCTGCAATAGGAACGATCGCGGTTCTCATTAAGCAGGAATTTTTGTTGATCATTGTCGGTGGTCTTTTTGTGCTGGAAGCGCTGTCGGTCATTATTCAAGTGGCTTCTTATAAGTTGACGAAAAAACGCGTGTTTTTGATGGCTCCCCTTCATCATCATTTCGAACTGAAAGGATGGCGCGAGCCAAAAGTGATCATTCGCCTTTGGATTATTGCGTTCTTATTCATGTTATTAAGTTTAACGACTCTGAAGTTGAGGTAAACAAAGTAGCGCGGGCGTCCCGCCGGCGTTGCAGGCCGGACGGCCCGCACTACTTTGCTGATATGGATTTAACCGGTAAGAAGGTTCTGGTTGCGGGATTTGCCCGAACGGGGCAAGCGGTCGTGGATTTTTTGCGGGATTTTCCGTGCGAAGTTGCTGTGTCAGAGACAAGAGACGCTGCTGCTTTTGAAGATTTATCGAAACGTTATCCGCGTGTGGAGTTCGAATTAGGCGGTCACACAACAAAAACGTTCGTTACGGCGGACATCATTGTTTTAAGCCCTGGAATTCCCAGCACGATTGAGCCCCTGGTTGCGGCAAAGGAAGCAGGAATCCCCATACTTGCGGAAATTGAGCTCGCATACCGTTTCTTGAAAGGCACATTGATTGGAATCACAGGCACGAACGGGAAATCAACAACCACGAAACTGGCTGGAGCCATGTTACAAGAAGCGGGCAAACGGGCTTTTATCTGCGGGAACATTGGAACGCCTTTGATTCAGTTTTGCAAAGAGTCACGAACGGACGATTACTATGTAGCGGAAATTTCAAGCTTTCAGCTAGAAACGATCCATCAGTTCAGGCCCCATATCTCCGCGCTCATCAATCTGGCGGAAGATCATCTTGATTGGTATCCATCCGTTGCTCCGTACTATCACGCGAAAATGCGCATGTTTGAAAACCAGACTAAAACGAATTTTGCCGTTTTGAATTATGACGATCCTTATATCCGTGATCATGCGGAGAAAATACAGGCTCACCATTTCTGGTTCTCTCGAAAGGAGATTCCACCATCGGGTGTGTTCGCAAAAAATGGTTTGATCCGAGTCGTTTCCGGGATGCCGGTTTTGAATTTCAATCTTGGCGCCTTGAAAGGCGTACACAATCTGGAAAACAGCCTGTGTGCAGCTTCCATCGCTCTTCTTTGCGCGGTCCTGCCCAAACAGATGCAGAAAGCCGCTGAGGAATTTCGGTCACTTCCCCATCGAATGGAAGATGTGGGAGAAGTGGGAGGCGTTCATTATTACGATGATTCGAAAGCGACCAACGTGGATGCAGTGTTGAAATCACTGGAAAGTTTTCCAGGAAACATTTTCTTGATCATGGGTGGCAAAGATAAGGGTTGCGATTATCGAGTGCTTCGCGATCTGGTTCGAAACCGTGTGAAATCGTTGTTGTTGATCGGTGAGGCAGCTCAGCGGATTGCCAGTGATCTGCGCGATGTTCGTGAGCCGGTATTTTGCAGCTCATTACAGGAAGCGGTGCAACGCGCCGCAGCCCAGGCGGAAGCGGGAGACGTAGTGCTCCTGTCACCTGCTTGTTCAAGTTTTGATATGTTTACAGACTACGCGGAACGGGGAAACGTCTTCCGTCAAGCGGTACAGGATTTAAACGCAGAGGCGCAGGGACGCAGAGAAAAAAAATGATGAGTTATCTCTGCGTCTCTGCGTCTCTGCGTTAAAAAATTATGGCGAGGAAACTGAGTTCGGATAAGTTGTTGTTTGCGATTACGATCATGCTTGTGATGTTCGGTCTGGTCATGGTGTACTCGGCTTCCGCCGTCATGGCGATGGAAAAGTATGGCTCACCGTTCTATTACGCGATTCGCCAGTCTTTGTGGTTTGTTCTGGGACTCCTCGCGATGGTGCTATTCATGAACATTCCTTATCGAACCTGGAACAATCGCGTTTTGATTTATGCACTTCTTGTGGTTCATGTGCTCTTGCTGGTGCTTGTGCTCTTTGCTCCTGCCGTCGCAAATGTGCATCGATGGTTCCGCGTCGGTCCTCTGTCTCTGCAACCGGCCGAGCTTGTAAAATTTCCGTTGCTGCTCTTTCTTGCTTATCATCTTTCCCGCAAGCAGGATCAGATCGACACAATCTGGCCAGGGCTCCTGCCTCCACTGGTGATCAGCGGTCAAATTGCTTTCCTGATTGTCATTGAGCCGGATCTCGGAACGGCCGTCATGGTGATCGCCATCACCATCGCGATGCTTTTCTATGCGGGAATGCCCTACAAATACTTTGCGCTGATGGCAGGAGCATGCTTGCCTGCTTTTTATTTTCTTGTGATGAATGTTGATTACCGGAGGGAACGGCTATTAACTTTTTTTAATCCTGAGGCGGACGCGTCTGATTCCGGTTTTCAAATCATACAATCGTTGATCGCTCTGGGAAGCGGCGGCGCGGAAGGTGTCGGACTGGCTAACGGAATTCAAAAACTATTTTATCTGCCCGAGCCACACACCGATTTCATTTATGCAATCATCGGCGAAGAACTGGGGTTGATCGGCGCGATTGTTGTGCTCTTTGCATTTTTGTTCTTCTTATGGCGCGGCCTTCGAATTGCCTGGAAGGTGCAGGATCCGTTCGGTCAATTCCTTGCTGCCGGGATTACCATAATGATCGTACTGCAGGCCATGATCAACATCAGCGTGGTGATCGGATTATTACCGACAAAAGGGCTGCCCCTTCCTTTTATCAGCTCCGGCGGTTCTTCTCTTCTGCTGAACATGATGGCTGTGGGAACTTTGTTAAACATATCGCAACATGCAAATTGAGGAGGAAATGCGGGTGCTGATGGCGGATGGTGGAACGGGTGGCCATATCTTTCCCGCGCTCACCGTGGCCGAGGAGTTCAGGCGGCGCGATCCGGATGGAGCAGTCCTCTTTACAGGAACGATCGCAGGTTTGGAGCAGGACCTGGTACCGCGTCATGGTTATGAATTGAAACTCATCCGGATTGGGGGACTGATCGGAAAAGGCCTGTTTACCAAAATCAAAACTCTGATGCAATTACCGTTTGCCTATCTTGAAAGCCGCAAGATCCTCAAAGAATTTCGGCCGGATCTTGTGATTGGGTACGGAGCCTATGCATCCGGACCCGTTTTAATGGCTGCGCATCATAAGAAAATTCCCATTCTTCTAGTCGAACCGAATGCGATTCCAGGTTTCACCAACCGGATGACGCTGAAATATGCTGCTTCCATTGCGGTCCCTTATGAAGACAAACAGGGCGTTTTCCAGGGGAAAGCAAAAGTTACAGGGAATCCTGTGCGCCCGATCTCTGTTCGTGAAGTGAAAAAAGAGAAGTTTACGATCGGAGTATTTGGAGGCAGCCAGGGTGCGCGGGCGATCAACCAGACGGTCGTTGAGCTTTTACCGAAACTCGCCGAAAAACGGGGAAGCATCCATTTGATTCATCAAACCGGCAAAGGGGATTTTGAAGCGATCCGGAAACAATATGAGCGGATTGCTCCCTTTTATGAAGTAGCTCCGTTTATATATGATGTAGAAGAATTCTATAACCGGTGCGACCTTTTGATTTGCCGTTCGGGTGCAATTACATTGGCGGAAATCACGGCGTTGGGAAAACCGGCTATTCTGGTGCCTTTGCCAACTGCGGCGCACAATCACCAGGAACAGAACGCAAAGCGATTGATGGAAGCGGGCGCGGCCAGAATGATTCTGCAAAAGGATCTGACGGCCGCTTCGCTGTCTGCGGTTATCAATGAACTGATTGAGTCATCGGAAGCACTGAAACAAATGGCTGCCGCATCAAAGGGCATGGGGCGTCCCGATGCTACGAATAATGTAGTAGATCTGGCGCAGTCCATTGCATCAAAGAGGTAATTTACGAGTATGGTTTTTAAACAACATCAGGTTCATATGATTGGCATCGGCGGAAGCGGTATGTGCGGAATCGCCGAAGTGCTGCTGAGTCTGGGGCATAGAGTTACAGGCTCTGATCTGAAAGAGACGGCCACAACGCAACGGCTCGCTTCGTTAGGAGCAACGATTCACTTCGGACACAACGCATCCAATGTAGGCTCGCCCGACGTTGTAGTGGTTTCTTCGGCCGTTTCAGCGGAGAATCCGGAAGTTGTTGCAGCGCGGGCCAAGAAAATTCCGGTGATACCGCGTGCCGAAATGCTGGCCGAGCTGATGCGTCTGAAGTACAGCGTCACCATCGCAGGAGCGCACGGAAAAACCAGCACGACATCCATGACCGGAATGCTACTGCAAGATGCTGGATTGGACCCAACCATCGTCATCGGGGGAAGGTTGCAGGCGCTGGGCAGTCATGCGCGCTCAGGTGAAGGGGAATTCATTGTTGTCGAAGCTGATGAAAGCGACCGTTCCTTTTTGAAACTGTCCGCCACGATCGCAGTCATCACAAATATTGACGAAGAACACATGGACCATTATACCGATCTGGAAGATATCAAACGATCCTTCATTCTGTTCGCCAATAAAGTTCCTTTCTACGGATCGGTGGTTCTATGCATCGATAACGAAGAGAATCGCAGCATTCTTCCCATGATCGAAAGGAGAGTCATCACTTACGGATTCTCTGAAGAAGCGGATTTTCGGGCCGTTCCTGTCCTGATCAAGGAAAACACTTCGGAATTTCAGGTTTTTCACCAAGGTGTAAACATGGGAACGGTGAAGCTGAACGTGCCGGGCACTCACAACATCGTAAATAGCATGGCTGCCATAGCCGTAGCATCCCAGCTTGGGGTTTCTTTTGATACAGCGCGCGATTCCCTATCTCGATTCCGTGGAGCCGATCGTCGCTTCCAGATGAAAGCGAATGCGCGGGATATCTTGATTGTCGATGATTACGCGCATCATCCCAGTGAAATCGAGGCAACGCTGAACGCCGCGCGCCAGGGTTGGAACAGGAGAATCATCGCGGTATTTCAACCACATCGTTTCACTCGCCTGCACCATTTGATCGATCAGTTTACATCCTGCTTTGATATCGCAGACGTACTGGTGTTAACCGAAGTTTATGCTGCCGGAGAAAAACCGATTCCCGGAGTCACGATTGAGAAACTGGCTGGATCGATGAAGCATCAGAATGTGATGCTCCATAAGGAACTGGACAGTTTGCCCGAAAAGGTTCTATCTCTGGCAAAGCCAGGTGACATCGTACTTTTTCTGGGAGCCGGAACGATCACTTCTGTTGCAGACCGCGCGGCAAAATTATTGATGGAACAGTCAAAAAATGAAAATCAAGAAGAACCAAAAGCTCAGTGACTACACAACAATCGGCATCGGCGGGCCGGTTCCGGTGGTCTATCTGCCGCAGAACGAACAGGAGCTGATGGATCTTTTGAAGACATTGAAAGCAGAAAAACAGAAATTCCGAATCATCGGGAACGGAAGCAACGTGCTCGCTGATGACCGGGGGATTGAAGATGCTGTTGTTTGCACGCGGTCGCTGGAGAGAGTGCTCCGCGTGGATGGGAATCTTTTAACGGCGGATGCCGGCTATCCCATGGCTCAGCTCGCATACCAGTCCGCTTCAAAAGGATTGACTGGATTGGAATTTGCTGTTGGAATCCCAGGCAGCATCGGCGGAGTTGTCCGAATGAATGCAGGCGCGCATGGCCATACGATCAGCGAAGTGGTTCATTCCGTGAAAATTGTAAAAACAGATGGTACTGCTGTGATTGCTTCCAATCAGGATCTTCAATTCACTTACCGTTCTTCAGCCATTCCACCTGACGGGATTATCACCGAAGTAAACCTGAAACTGATTCCCGATGATTCCAGGAAAATTCACGAACGGATCCGTGAATACAACGAGCACCGGACTTCCACTCAACCGTTAAAAGAAAAAAGCGCCGGATGCATTTTCAAAAATCCAGGCCCTTGCGCCGCGGGGAAACTGATCGAAGATTCCGGACTAAAAGGATTTGCAGTCGGAGGAGCCGTGGTTTCCGAGATCCATGCAAACTTCATTGTGAACCGCAATCAGGCAACTTTTCATGATGTACTCAACTTAATCGATCACATCAAGAAGACGGTACACACTTCACAGAAAGTCGATTTGCAGGAAGAGGTAGTCGTATGGAGAAAATAAACCGCCAAGGCGCCAAGATCGCCAAGAAGAAAATCTATCGTTCAAGCTTGGCGTCTTGGCGTCTTGGCGATTGGATTTTGAGGGACTCATGAAAGCGCCTATGCAGAAAGAAGACGAGAAAGTAATCGACTATCAGTACATTCGAAATCTGAAAAACAAAGAGGTGCGCAAGACCCGTTTTAAACGCACACTTTCCCAGCGCATTCTTCATTTTATTCTTTTGATCCTTCTAACAGGCGAACTTTTCTATCTCGGCGGACACGGGTTTCAGATTTTACGGAACAGCGATGTATTCATTCTGAGAGACGTTGAAGTTACGGGCATCAAAAAAACAAGTCCTGAGGAAATTGAAGCTCTCGTGTTTGCGTCTCAAAAGAATACGTTGAAAGTCGATTTAAAACAGATCAAGTTGCGTCTTGAAAGCCATCCCTGGATTCAGAGCGCGATCCTCTGGCGGGAATTGCCGGGCACGATTCGCGTACATATCCTGGAAAGAAAGCCGGTCGCCATCGTGTCAACAGGCAACCTTTACCTCGTGGATTCCGACGGGCACGTCATCCAAACCCTCGAAAAGTCCTCGGAATTCTCGTCTCTTCCCGTCATTACAGGGATCACCGAGATCAGCAATGAGGTGCAAATTCGGGCAAGTTTGAATTTCGTAGAAACTGTTTCCCGGGACCCGGCAATTTTTCAGCAAGTTTCCGAATTTCATTACTACGACAATCATAATACTATTTTATATTTAAAGGGTTATTCTTTTGGACTTTTAGTCTCAAAAGATGATATTCTTCCGATGATTAAAAAGTTCGCAGATTATTCCACGTTCATGAAAGATCATTTCTCCAACCAGAAACTAATCGACCTTCGTTATGAAGGACAGATCATCGTAAAAGATGGTTACAAGGAACAGCTTTAATGGCGAAAAAAGATCGTTATATCGTCGGTCTTGATATCGGTACCACAAAAGTCTGTATCCTTGTCGCGGAAATCAAAGACGAAGTGACAATCGATATCATCGGAATGGGGAGTTGCGATTCAAAGGGTCTTCGCAAGGGAGTTATTACGCACGTAGATCCCACTGTGGAGTGCATCAAAAAAGTGGTTGAAGAAGCCGAGCTGATGGCCGGAATCAATATAGAGGAAGCTTATGTAGGAATCGCGGGAGAGCACATTATGGGCTCGAACAGCCGCGGCATGATCAGCATTAATTCAAAAGACCACGTCATTTCGAGAGAAGACATCAGTCGAGTCATCGAAGCGGCTAAGACGATCCCGATTCCGGCCGACAAAGACATTCTGCATGTTTTGCCGCAGGAGTTTATGGTCGACGGCCAGGATGAGATTGCTGATCCGATGGGAATCAGCGGAAGCCGCCTGGAAGTCAACGTGCATGTGGTCAGTTGCGGTAACACGCAACTGCAAACATTGTTGACGTGCGTAAATAAAGCAGGGATCGAAGTATCCGATACTGTTTTGGAACAATTAGCCAGCAGCGAAGCAGTTCTTACGCCTGATGAAAAGGAGCTAGGTGTTGCGCTGATCGATATTGGAGGTGGCACCACAGATCTTGCTGTTTTTGAAAAGCAGAGTTTGTGGCACAGCTACATTCGATCGATTGGTGGAGATCATTTCACCAGCGACATAGCGGTTGGATTACGCACTCCGATACCGGAGGCGGAAAAAATTAAAAAAAAATACGGTTGCGCGCTCAGTTCCCTGATTGAAGATGAAGAAACAATCGAGGTAGCTGGAGTAGGAGGACGCAAACCACGATACATGCCACGGCAGGTATTGTGTGAGATTATCCAGCCGCGCGCGGAAGAATTGTTCTCTATAATGAAAGAGGAAATTGAACGAATGGGTCTGACCCGTTCATTGAATTCCGGAATTGTGATTACCGGTGGAGGCTCACTACTGGAAGGGACAGTAGAGATAGCCGAAAGGATTTTCGATCTGCCGGTGCGCATCGGCAAACCCTCGGGTGTGGGTGGTTTGATTGATGTGATTAACAGTCCCGTTTACTCTACGGCGGTCGGTCTGATTATTTACGGATTTCGGACACGCGAGCTGCGGAGGGACCGTTTCCATATGCGCCGCAGACCGCTGTGGCGCTTTCGTGAATGGTTTAACGAAATGTTTTGACGACGCGCGACGCGAAGACGCAAGGACGCGTAAACGCGTGGACGATTGTCACTGGAGGATGATATGGAGTTATTTGATGAGCTTGAGTTAACGCCCGATGGCCAGACTCAGGTAAAGATTTCACTGGAGGAAGTGGGAGTACAGGGAGCGAGAATCAAAGTTGTTGGCGTTGGCGGTGGAGGTGGAAACGCCATCAATCGCATGGTGGATGTCGGTCTCAATGGAGCCGAATTCATCGCAATCAATACAGATCTGCAAGCGCTACGTAATTCCAGAGCTCCGGTCCGTTTGCAAATCGGATCCACGCTAACAAAGGGACTGGGCGCCGGCGCAAACCCTGACATTGGCAGACAGGCCGCGATGGAAGATGCTGAGAAAGTCATGGAGCTCATGGAAGGCGCCGACATGATTTTCATCACCGCGGGAATGGGAGGGGGAACAGGAACGGGAGCAGCGCCGGTCATCGCAAGCTTTGCGCATGAACTGGGAGCGCTGACAGTTGCTGTGGTCACAAAACCATTCTCCTTCGAAGCCAAACAACGCTCGCGCCAGGCAGATCTCGGCTTGAAAGAGCTGCGAAGCTGCGTCGATAGCATCATCGTGATTCCGAACGACAAATTGATTTCCACTGTTGACCGCAGCATGACCTTCAAGGATGCATGCGCCAAAGCGGATGACGTCTTGCGACACGCTGTTCAAAGCATCTCCGATTTGATTTTGAGTCCGGGTTTGATCAACCTCGATTTTGCGGACGTGCGCACCATCATGAAAGGAATGGGAAAAGCAGTCATGGGAACCGGCATTGCCAGCGGCGAAAGCCGGGCTCTGGACGCCGCCGAAAAAGCCATCAACAGTCCGCTTCTGGAAGAAGCTTCTATTGACGGCGCTCGCGGCATTCTGATCAACATCACGGCGAGCAGCAGTTTGACATTGTTTGAAGTCGACCAGGCTTGCAAATTGATCCACCAGTGCGCGCATGAAGATGCAACGATCATTTTTGGGACAACCGTCAATGAATCCTACAAAGAGGACGTGAAAGTGACCGTCATAGCTACGGGTTTCGAGCACGTCAGTGAAATGTCCGGGCCTACTCTCAAGACGATTATTGCTAATAAGGTAGAAGCAGCGGCGGCAGGCTCCCATCATCAGGAGAATGTGTCCTTCTACCGGAAGAGCAACAATCCCAACACAGGCTCCTTCAGCTTTGACGGCGATGATCTGGACATCCCGACGTTCAAACGGAAGCTGTAAGATTCAACGCAAAGGCGCAAAGGCGCAAAGAAAAACTTATTTAATAGGTTTGTTTCTTGCTGTAAGTCGACAAGTACGTCTATTCATCGAAAGCAGGACACGTTGAACATAACAAGACACGAGACTGTGAATTTTAGGCGGTTATGAAGCATCTCAAAGGAGATTATACTTAGTAAAATTGGATATACATGTTCAGTAGAATAAAATTTCAAGATTTTATGGCGCTAAGGGATCTAGATCGGACGCTTGGCCGATTGACACTCTTAATAGGTCCTAACGGAAGCGGAAAGAGTACCTTTTTAAAGGGAATACTCGGGGTTCAGAATCCTGGCGTATTCGGTAACCAAATCGTTGTTGTGAACACACGTGCTAAAACAGACTCTGCCCGTGTCTCTTTGTACCTTGAGAAAGCATTTGTGCAAGAGCATACATCGGGACCTGCTAGGGATTTCGATTGGCAGCTATATTTCCAAGCGGAATGGAGAGCGCCACATGTTGGAATGGGGACGTTATTGAACGGAAGTCCGCAGCCCACTGATACTCTTAAGCAAGAATTACTCGAAGAATTGAACAATATTATGGTTTTTACCCTAATTGGACAGGCCATAGCCCAACCATCTCAGGTCCAACCTGACATAAAGTTAAGCCAGTATGGGCATAACCTTGCTGCAGTTCTGGACAATCTTCGCGACAAAGAACCCGAAAGGTACGAAGCAATAAACGAAGACATTAATAGCTGGTTTCCTGAATTTGACAGGTTATATTTGATACTCCTGCACAAGGAACAAAACTTTTTGGGTTACGCGTAAAACGAGACAAGTCGAAGATATGGGCTCCCAACCTCTCGGATGGTACACTCATCGCTGTCTTCTTGCTCGTTCTATCCCGCTTACCATCTCCTCCGCGATTCATTGGTCTTGAAGAAGCAGACCGAGGGTTACATCCTCTGTTGTTGCGACGAGTCTACGACGCCATCAATCGTCTATGCCATCCAGAAGAATTCGGTGAAAAGAGGAAGCCGGTTCAGGTTGTAGCTACGACGCATTCTCCATATTTCTTAGATTTGTTCAACGAACATCCTGAAGAAGTATGGATTGCCGAAAAAGTTAATAGTGATGCGAAGTTCCGTAAACTTAACGAAATGGATAATTTTGAAGAAATATTGTCTGGCTCATCGCTTGGTTCTGTATGGTACTCTGGCATTCTAGGTGGCGTTCCGACTGAATGAAAATAGCCATTATCGGTGAATCGCCCGCTGACGAAAAGGCAATCGCAATTCTAATTAAGGCAATTTTACAGGTCCCCATTGAGCCAATGCCCGTATATCGACGCGCAGGTGGCTGGAATCAAGCGCTCGAGATTCTCCCTGCGCTTATTCGCAGCATCTATTACAATGAGTTTGCCGAAGGACTTGTTATTGTCGTCGATTCAAACCTTCAACCGGTTCACCTTTTGGACGACTCTCATTTCCCCGCGTTTTGCCTGGGTAAGCATAATAACGTTACAGAAGCTGCCTGGTCATGGAACTGGAGCAACCAAATTCTTGTGGATACACCACAAAAGAGTTAAAAAGGAAAATTTACTTGAAGGAAAGACTGAATCTAACGGAGGAAATTGAAATAATGGAGACTGAGGCACGACGCATTTCTCTCCGTTTGGATGACTTGAGAACGAATTTTGCGAATGGATTTGGCTTACTGGTCAATGATCTCAAAAATTGGATTTAATGAGGTACATCAATGATCTCAAGTCGGTCAAGATGAGAAGCAGAACAGTCCGAACTCAAGCGCATTCACTATGACGGCGATGACCTGGACATGCCGACGTTCAAAAAGGAAATCTTACAACTTTGCGTCTTGGCGTCTTTGCGTTGAATTCCTATCCGCCGCTGAGGGCGCAGATGACCAGGACTTCGTCATTTTTTTGCAGCGGGATGGCGAGTGAATGCACTTGTTCGCGGTTGACAAAAATCTTGATGTGGGTGCGGATCTGTTCCTGTTCATCGATGATGCGAAAACGAATTCCGGGATATTTTTGATTCAGGTTTTCCAGCAGATCAGCCAGCGTATCACCGCGCGCGTCCACATGCGATTTTTCCCGAGTGTAGGAACGCAATGGGGAAGGAATAAAAATATTCATCGATGAGTGTTTGCCGCCTCCAGTGAATAGATATGGGGAAGATGCCGCACCAGACAATTCCACGAGTCACCATGATCGCGACTTCCCCATATTTCTCCGCTGGTGGTTCCGAAATAAATGCCCACGTTTTTTTCCTGATCAGCAGTCATGGCCTGGCGTTTCACGGTCCACCACGCATTCTTCTCCGGCAAACCTTTTGTTAAACGCTGCCACGTTTTTCCGGCGTTGGATGTTCGAAAAACGGCCGGCTTCCCTTCCGGACTTGTTCGTGGCCAGACGGTTGTTCCATCCATAGGGAAAACCCAAACCATATCGGGATCGCGCGGATGAAGCACAAGGGGGAATCCGATGTCACCGGTTTTTTTCGGCATCGCTTTTCCGATTCGTACCCAATTTCCCTGCGCACGTTCCATCCTGTAAATGCCGCAGTGATTTTGCTGATAGAGACGGTCCGGCATCAACGGGTGGAACCGAACACAATGCGGATCATGGCCGTACTCGGCGTTTGGATCGGGCAAGAAGTCAGCTGCGCAGCCTTTGTTTAACGGTTGCCACGAAGCTCCTTTATCGGTGCTTTCAAACACACCGCCACCCGACATTCCAATGTACATGTGTTTTGGATTGCGTGGATCGACCAGAATCGAATGAAGTTTTGGACCATCCGGTGTTCCGTCCTGTTCCCCGCCAGTCCACGCTCTTTGCATCGGATTCAGATTGAATCCATCCACGCTTTCCCAGTTCTTACCATGATCTTGGGAACGAAACAATCCTTGCGGAGAAGTTCCTGCGTACCACACGCCGGGCTCACTGTGGTGTCCCGGTGTCAGCCAGAACACATGATCGACCACCAGACCCTTTTCACCTTCTTGTGCTTTCGCAAAAGAGGGAGGTTTCTCGATTTCTTTCCACTTCTTTCCCCGGTCGGTAGAACGGAAAATTGTTGGTCCCAGATGCCCGGTTCGCGCGGCCATCAGCAGAGTCTTGCCATCGCGAGGATCCAGTACGAGATGATGAACCATATTGCCAAGCAGAATAGGATCGGACACGGACCATCTTCGTCGTTTGGAATCAGAAGTAAGAATGAATGCGCCCTTGCGTGTACCAACCAGAAGTCTCATGATTTCTCCTTTAAGTAGCAGTGGCAGAGCATTTGCCACGGTCTTGAATCTGTGTTGTTCTTCCGAAGTTCAATATTCATGGAATCGCCATTTCAGATTTGTGGCAAATGCTCTGCCACTACTTTTAATTTTCGATCCACAACGCATCATAAGCAACAACGGGAAAAAATAGATTGAGTTTCAGATTCTGAACCTGCGGCCTTGAAAAGCGGTAGGTTTGTTCATGAAACAGAGGAATGAGAACAGCGCGTCGAGCAATCATTTTCTCAATTTGTCTGTAGATTTCATGGCGCAAATTTGGATCCTGTTCAGACCGCGCTTTTTCACTCAATTGATCCATCTCTCTCATTCCACAAAAACGGCCATCCGCTCCCTGTTCTGAATGCAAAGCGCCATACGTGAAAGTGTCAGGATCCGGATAGTCGGCAGTCCAACCGGTCACCGCTAAATCCACATCCGGTGAGTTCAAGATCTGCGCATATTCGGATTCGGTTGGATGCAGAACGGTGATTTGGACGCCCATCTTTTCCCATACTTGAAAAATCTCTTCGGCCAATCCAACGTAGCGGCCCTGATGCCTTGGCGAAATGCAAGCTGTTAAGCGTATTCCCAGATGAGGATATGTTGAAGGTGCGGATGATTTCATCGGAGCAGCAGGTTCATAGCCCAATAATCCCGGCGGAAGAATGCCTTCACCGGGAATTCCTAAACGGCCCAGTTTTCGTTTGACAAGCGTTCGCGCATCGATGGCCTTTGCCAGCTGCTGACGGATTGACTCGGTGTCCAGCGGCGCACGATTGATGTTGAAGGCGATGTATTCAGTCGAAAGGCGCGGCGTTTCGCGATAACAAGAAACGTAATCCGGTTCCCGTCTCAAATTCTCTACATCTTCCGGCAAAAGGTCAGACGCAATTGAAAAACGACCGCTCCGAAAACCTGAAGCGATTGTTTCAGGAGCCAGACCAAATGTAAAAACGAGACTTTCGCTTTTTGGATAACCTTTTCGCCAGTATGTCGGATTAGCCTCCAAATGCAGTTTCCGTCCCGCTTCAAACCGGGATACGCGAAAAGCGCCTGTGCCGACGCAACCATTCTGCCAATTGCTTTGTGTTGGATCACTCCCTTCAGCAATGATGGCGGTTGCAGGAAACGAAAGCAGAGCCGGAAAAAACGAAAGCGGATATTCGAGATCGATTACAAATTCCAGCGGAGAAAGTATTTTGAATCCCTCCAGCGCTTCTTTTTGTCCTGAATATACGGCTTTGGCCCCAAGAATCGGAAACAGCAGGCTGCGACTTTTGCTGTCCGGATTCTTAAGAAAGCGCTCAAACGAGAATCGCACGTCTCTTGCAGTTAACGGGCGTCCGTTGTGGAAAGTCACGTCATCCCGAAGACGAAAAGAGAATCTGCGACCGCCATCCTCCGCTGAGTATTCCGCCGCAAGCAAGGGAGTCGTTCGCGCTCCTTCCTCATACTGGATTAATGTTTCAAAAACTGAAGGAAGCACTTCTCCCGATACCTCTAAAAAAGCAAGCGATGGATCCATACTGGGAAGCTGGCGGCAAACTGGAATCTGAAGAGTTTCCCTGTGGGTTTTGCTTTCAGAGATTTCATGACCCGCTTCCACTTTTCCGATTTCTGCGTAGTTCACGTAGGGCGCAACGCTGCGGAGTCGTAACCGGCGAACATGCGGACCACCAACCCGGTAATAGACCTCATGGAAGAGTGGCAAAAAAAGACCCGTGTCTAACAAATGGTTCTCAATTTCTCGATACAGATTGTCTCTCTTTTCCGGAAGAATTTCTGTGCGCGCCTCATCGATCATTGCATCCAACGCAGCGGAAGAATAGTAGGTGCGGTAGGCTCCTTGTTCTGAACCAAACAGCCCGTAGGTAAAATTGTCCGGGTCGTCATAGTCAGCGATCCAGCGGCCGAGAATCAAATCACATCCTTCACTGTCCGCCATTTTCTCCAGATAAGTTTTCATATCGATTGTGATTACGGTTAGCTCCACGCCAAAATCGGACCAGAATTGAAACAGAGTTTTCGTAAGCTGCGAGTAACGGTCCAGAAAGTGAGGATGCGCGGCCACCCTTAAACGCATCGGCTGAACGGCAGAGAGTATTTCGCGCGCTTCTTCCAGAGGAAAGAGCAGGCGTCTTCGTCCCGGGTCATAGCAAAAAATACCAGGTGGCAATAAACTTTCCGCGGGTTGAGCAGATCTGCCGAGGGTTGTTCGTACAAGATCCTGCGTGCGCACCGATGCTGAAAATGCGTGACAGACCTCAACAGACGAAAACGCAGGTGAATTCTGATTCAGCAGGACATAATAGACGTTTTTGCGCGCTGCTTCTGCAATTTGTGAACGGGAACGCCGGCCTTTAAGGATTTCATCAATATCGGAAGCGGGTAAATCGCGAACCAGATCAAACCGTCCGGAGCTGAGTCCTTCACCAATTTCGCGCGCGGTAAGCGAACATTTAAAATCGATGCGATCCAGAATTGCTCTTGCCCTCCAATAAAGTTCATACCGCTGAAGAATCACATGAGAGCTTGTAAAAGAGCTGATTACGAACGCTCCCGTCCCGGCGATGGAATCTTCCCTGGACCAGCCAACGGCCGTACGAGTATCGGTCAACAGTGCCGGATACATGGGAAGGCGTTCTTTCATCTGGATTCCAAGCTTCAGATCTGAGAATGCCAGGAGTCCGCTGACATGATCGGTCGAGCCATCCAGGAACTCAGTGACTCCTAGAATCGCCGCGAAAGCAGCCGGCAAAGATTTCCTGCATCTTTGAATAGAATCCTGCCACGCGGATTTGATCAGAGCCGCCGTGAGGGTCCTTCCACCATGCATTCGGATTCCTTCCTGAAGCGTAAAAAGAAAAGCCCGGCCTTCGTTGAGAGGTTCCCAACGTGTGGAAAGTAGCGGCAGCAAATTACCCTGCGCATCCGTGGTGATCAGGGTTTCGAATACATTGGCAAGGATTTCATTTTCTTCATCCACTCTTATTTCGGCTGGATGTTGCGCATGCACGGCAGCAGAAAATCCCACCATCAGAGTTCCTCCCGCCTGTATCTCCTCTTCGTCTTGAGCCGGCTGCTGCCGGCGTATCGATTCGAGCTGCGAGACGTACTCCTGCGCTTTCCCATATTCACAACGTAAATTTGCAGCAGTCGCGGCAATCGAAAGCAATTTCTCATGAACCTCGACCTGGCCTGAAACCCTTGCCATTTCAATCCCCCGCTCCACCCAGGTTCGCAAAGTTTCCAGCTTTCGACCAAGCCAGGATGTTTCTACGAGAAACACAATCGCTTCCTGCATCCCATCGGCTTCCTGATGCCGTCCCAGCAATTCAATCACCACTTCCGTCTCTTGAATCGCTTGATCCCAACGTCCTGCCATGCGATGACACTCCGCGAGAACTTTGCGCGTTTCCACTTCTAAGAGGGGATCATGAATATCCGCGT
>JAKEFK010000075.1 GCA_022616075.1 bacterium | reverse complement strand
CCAAGCGAACGGAGCTTTCCCCAGATGGGACTGCCGCCAGTATTTAAAATCCGCGCAAAATTGAAAACTCTCATCCAGTCCGCCGAATCGATTGATCACCCACCTATCCGCTGTCAAGTGGCCCTGATTACGCTGAGCTCAGCATAATCAACGAGCGTTGACCAGCGATAAGTGCCAAGTCGCCAAGAAGCGAAAAACTGAATCTCAGAAGTCTGGATTCAGGTGGAATTTGCAGAACCGGTATCTGACAAGGGCTCGCAATCCGCGAAGTGGATCCTTCAGAAGATGTATCTTCTTCCCTTCATCAAAGGATCGGGACCTGTAAGAAACGGGGACTTCAAGAGGAAAATATCTTTTTCTGAGCAGTTTGATTACAATTTCCCAGTCAAGATCAAAACCATCAGATTCCAGTGTCAAGCCGTTCAAACAGTCCTTCCGGAAAACTTTGTACATAGTGAAGGGATCTCTTAACTTGGATCCGTGAAGAATATTAATCAGGCCTGTAAACAGAATGTGTCCGAAATTTACATAGGCTGATAAAGACTTTTTGGAACCGAATTGACGCATTTTCCAGTGTCCTGTGTGCCGTGATCCAAGCACAAACATGCGTTCATACTTCAACAAAGGCTCCAGCAGCTCGTCATAGTCATTGACGTCGTATTCGAGATCGGCATCCTGGATCAGGATAATCTCCCCGGTTGCTTCCTTGATTCCGGCCCGTACAGCATGCCCTTTACCTCGAGGCCTTTCTTCATAAAGTACGCGAATATTCGCGCGATTCTCAAACTTACGCACGTCTTCTTTTGTTCCATCTGTGGAGTTACTTTCTACAATGATGATTTCTTTGTCTGCATTTTTCAGTTCTTTTTGGAGTAACCCTTCCATCATGCGGACGAATGTGGCTTTTTCATTGTAGACAGGAACAATCACCGATATTTTCTCTCTCTCGCGCGGCAACTCCCCCTTCCGGCAAACAGTGGTCATCGTTTGCATCGTGCCTGTCCGGTGATTTTCCGGAAAGGTTAGAACCTTGCTAAATCCCGATTTCAAAAGGAGTGAATGAAGATTTTGCCTGTTAAAAAAAAACAAATGACGAGAAGTATGGGGAAGCTTGTTCGGAGCATCAGTGGTAGGAGTAACGAGAAATAACAGACCCGCAGGTACCAGACTGTTTCTGATCTGCTGAAACAACTCGTTCAGATTCGTGGAATATTCAAGAGCGTTGAAAAGTACAACAACGTCGTATTGTGCGCGGCTCTCATTCAGCGGCTGGAACTCAAACGCCAGAGTCTCCACTCGATCAACGTTAAATCCATTCTGTCCGGCAAGCCCTGCAAATTCATCGACATCATTCCCGACAAGAAGCATCCTGCCTTTCGCCGGACCAATCAAAAGCAATTCCCGTAAATAGACATCGAGCGATTCAAGCTGGTAATTCTGAGTCACGAGTTGAACCACCGGTTTGGCGGTTGCGGAGACAAAAAGAAGGTCACACCGCGGACAATTCAGCAGAATGGAATTAGTGTCAAGCTCGAATTTGAGGTTGCCGCAAACCTGGCAAGAGTTTGCATCGATTGCTAGATCCATAAGCAGTGCGCGCCATTATAACATGAGCAAAAGATCGTCTTCGCGTGATGGGTCTACGTGTCTACGCGTTTCGAACCACATCACAAAAATGGATGTAATTCCCGCCAGCATGCACCAGTATACATAACGGTAGTTGGCAGCAGGCGCAAAAAAAAAGTACGGCACAAAGTAAAAGAAAGAAGAAACGTTGAGTGCAATTGCCGCAGCGCTTTTGCGATAGACAGAGATCGCAAGAAGGACCAGAATCGCGATCAAATAAGTGATGCCGCGGTAAACAAATCTGGCGTGATCATACAACCAGAAGATCACGCCATAGTTCAATTTTCCGAGTGAAGTCTCCTGTTTAAGCGGATGAGGCCGCTGAGGAAGGGAGTTCGGTTCGGGATGACTTACGTGCATGGTGATGTAAGCAACGTCTTTGAGAAAGCTCTTGAACAGAATCCAGCGATGAATCAGGTAGGCTCCCGGTTCGTGAAGAATTGCTGAGACCCAGGCATCTTTCAATTCCGAAATGACTCCCGCATCTCTGGTCATGTAGCGATCCTTTACAAATGTTGTCGGATCGTAACTTTTCGGACTGTATCTCATCATTAGCGAGTCTAAATGATCCTTTTTTAGATAACTCGAAGGAAAATAATTCTTCCCGGTTATTCGATAGATTCCCATCAAGTTATGACTGATGACGGGTTGGATCGGATACGTCCTTCTTGCATTAAGAAGACGGTACGTAAGAAAGTCATTGCTTGCGTGAAACAACATTGCGATGAAAAGAGTTGATAAAACCGCTTTCCTTGTAGAAGTAAAATTTTTCATAATGAGAAAAAGCAAAGGGACTGCTGCGGGTAATGCGTTTAAACGAACGGACGATCCGTAAAAAAGAATCACCAGGATGAACAGCAATTTTGGCCTGGTCAGTTTTCCAACAGAGACCGAAAAATACCATAGGGAAAAAGCGAAAAGCAGGGATAGCGCGGACGATACGTCTTTAATGATGTTAGAAATCATGCAAGAAACGATGGGAAGAAAAATTGTAAACAATGGCAAAAAATAGAGTTTTTTTTCTCTGAGCAGAGCCACGCGGGAAAGAAGGTAAAAAGATCCGATTCCCATCATCAGATGTAGCAGGAACATTCCAGCAGCCCCTGGAATGATCTTGTTTATGAAAGACCACAAAAGGGCCATGATAGGCGGATGCCAATCGTTGAACTGGAACAGGACGCCTTCCATGTACTGTTGATAAGCATCAAAAGACATCACTCCAGGATAATAGGCAGCCATAAACAAAAGCAGAATCGCAATAGAGAGAGCCATCAAATAGATGGCGCCGCGAGGAGTTTTTCTGATCTCAAACTTGATGGGAGATGGCTGTGGGTAGGGCAGTTTGCGGTAAATGGGATGCAAAACTATTCCCAAAAACAAAAGCAACAAGGTGTGTTTCATAAAAGCGGCGAAATAAGAAACAAAAACACGGATTACGGAACGGTCTTGATCCGATAAGTATTGCTCCAGAGGAATCGTTAAAGGTCCCGGCGTTTCTGAATAAAGGTCGAGAGTCGTTGTTTTCCCGTTTACCTCGAGTTTTGCTTCTCCCGAATAGCGTGTGTGACTAAACCGTAGAACCTGGTCTCGTGGAAAATATCCTTCCAGTCTTAATTCAGCAGGTTGATCTCGATTGGAAATAAAGATTCCATCCCATTCTATCCATCCCTTTGATTTCAGAATTTCAAAGTTCTTCTGCCTTAATTCCGCGATCCGGGGAGTTTTGAGCCAAATGACTGTCGCCTTTGCGTGGTTAGAAGTCTTCCGTCCCGTCGCGATCAAGGTAATCTTCGTAAAGTAATGGGTAGACAAATCAGATGTAAGAGTGGTGACAATCCAGGCTGCAACAAGGGACAACAAAGCAATCTTCCATTTTGATTTGATCTGTTCGAGAAACCATGCTTTGAAATTTTGTCGAAGCTCATTCAGGCGGGAAACTTCTGCTGCGTTATTCATCGCGGTGGGAAACGCCATATTTCTCTATCCAGATGAGAAGTAACAGAAGCACGGGAGCCAGTGGAAAAACGTTTCTCAAGTGTCTCACTGTTTTAGCAGACTTTGCTTTTCAAGAAATCTCAGGATTTCTTGCGCTGCAATGCCGTTAGCGACTTCGTTTGGATGATGGTCGATTGTGGGATGGACGTCAAGTTCCACTTTGGAATGTTTTTCAAAAAGAGGTTTTCCCAGATCGAGAACCGGTATGTTCTCTCCTTCCAGACCACCTGTAACGGTGCGCGTGAGATGGTTCCAGATCTTGCCAGGATAAGTTGAGGCTTCGAAATCAGGATCATTTCTATAAATCACTACTCCCAGCCGCGAGCTATGGTTTCGAAGCTCACCATCCAGCCGGAGGATTTCATCAACGCATTTTGAGAAATTCGGAAACGGGCGCTGGTGACGGTATTGCTGAATCTTTGCCCATGTATGAAACAGAAGCTCAAGCTTGCCTGGCGGCCGTTTGACGTAATCCTTTTCGAATTCTTCCCTGTATGAGAGATCATCATTCCAGACCATCATCAACAGAACAACATCCGGCTGATAGTTTGCGCCGAAGAGTTTGTAAAACATCCGCTCCTCATGCGTTCCATAACCACTCACACCGCAATTGATCACTTCATATTTTTTTTCAGAAGCGCCGGCGGATATCAACGTTTCTAATTGTCTTGGCACCGTATCCTGTTCGTGCACACCAACACCCAGTGTAAACGAATCACCCAGAAACAGGATCCGCTTTGTATTTTGCGGCTTCGGTATGGTGTAATCTCGATCCCGGCAGCCCAGAGAGTTAAACCGGTAAGTTACAATGTATTTTTTCGGCGGTAGTTGCGGTTCAATCCTGGTTCCCGCTGGATGAGCGCGGAGCGACACGGACGTAAATTCAGCGGGGGTGGTTGAATCTCCCAGATCGAAATGGATACGAGCATTCTCATCATTCGCTGTTGCTGAAAAAGGAATAGAAAAGGTCTGCCAGGTTTCGGTCAGATCGATCTTTTGATATAAGCCAAGCCCATCCCAGGGATCGTGCGACATCGCGAAACCAATGAACACACCGCGAGGTTGATCCGCGCGTGCTCGAAATCCGATTTTGTAAGCTTGTTTTTTGACCACTTTCAATTTGGATAAATTCAGCTGGACGTCGTAAGCATTTTTTGTCTGAACCTTTTTTGTTTCGACTCGAACCAGTTCCGGACTTTCCTGCGGGAATATCAAGGTCCCTTCATTTCCGCCATCCAGACGCAACCACCATCTCAATGCTCTATCATCCTGTTCTTTGAAATAACGCCGGGGGTTTTCAGCATAAAGAGTGCTCAGGACAGAACCGGGACTGTAGACTGCGCCGAGACCCGGATAGGGCTGCATGGTACCGATCCATTGCGGACCGGTCGCTTCCTTCTGAAATGGTGATTCTATAAAAATCGGCAATGCCGTTTCCAAAAGGAAGATGCCGCCGGCAAATGAAAGACACAGGAGAATGGCCCTGGGCTGAGGAACAACCCCGGTTAACGCCAGGAAAGCGGAAAACAACATCGCACAGTGAAGTACTGACAAGGCTACGACCAGCAGTCTTGGATCCGGCGGAAGCAAGGAGCCGAATATCGCCACGGCAAAGAAAATAGCTTGAAGGAAATACATACCAAACGCATTTCCGATAGAGCCAACCTGTTTTCTTATTAACAAGAATCGGATGGCAAGAACTAGATTCGCTATGGATATGACGCCGGCGGCGATCCCGAACCAGTTTTGCTTCAGTAACAAAAACAGGAAAGCCTGGAGAATTGAAATGAGGATAATTGTCGTTACCAGTAACAACGACGAAACTCTAGATTTTGTAAGATCTGCGTCTTGCGGGCTCAGTGTGACTGGATCCATGGAGTGACAAACTTCCTACTCTGCAAAAAAGTAAAAATCTCGCGTGCCGCAATACTGTGAGCAATTTCATTCGGATGCCGTCCGACTTTGGGATGCGCGAGTAGCTCCTTATCTGCGTTCTTCCGGTGCAGCGCATCCTGAAGATCCAAAACCGGGATGTCCGTTGCCTTTAAACCGCTTGTTACCGTACGCGTGAGATCATTCCAGATTCTGCCCTCCTGCGATGAACCATCTTTATCTCCGTTTATCCGGAAAAGAACCACAACCGGACGTGCCCCGCGCTTTCGAATTTCAGCATCGAGTTGAAATATTTCTGGTACTGACCTTGAGAAACTCGGAAGGATGCGACGATTCTCAGAGTCAAACAATCGAGTCCAGCTCATGAAAAGAGTCCTTCTCAATGGAAATACTTTCATGTCCGCGACCTGATCTTCTGCGGTCATCACCAGTATCACGATGTCTGGTTCGTACTTTGCTCCATAAAATTCGAAAAATGTTCGCTCTTGCTGAGTCGTATAACCATTAATCCCGCAGTTAATGACCTCATAGGTCTTCGGAGGCTGTGAACCGGGAACGCCTTCGTTCAATAGCTGTTCCAATTTGTACGCAAGCGTATCTTCCTCATGCACACCAACCCCCAGTGCGTAAGCATTGCCCAGAATCAGAATGCGTGTTGTGCCGGAAGGTTTAGGGATTGCATAATCCCTGCCTCTGCATCCTGTCGAATTGAACCTGTAGCTGACAAAAGACTTTCGTAACCCCTTGCCGGGATCAACAATTTTTTTCTTACGCAGGTTCACCAGATGCACATTCGATAGCTCAACTGAAGCAGCGCTTTCACCAATATCAAACAAGATACGAGCATTCCGGTCATCGGCTGTCGCTGAAAAAGGCTCCTTAAAAATTTGCCAGTCCCGGGTCAGTTGAATTCTCTTGTATAATCCCAACCCGTCCCAGGGCTCATGGGATCTGGCAAATCCTACAATAATGCTCCGCGGATCATCTGCTCGCGCTCGAAATTCAACGCGGTAACGCCGTTTCTTTTTGACTTTGAAATTCGGCACATTCAGTTGGATATTCAAGGGATTCCTGTCCGGAGCTTTCCGGATATCAATTCGTGCTGCCACCTGCGCGTCTTGAGAAAAAATCAGACTCGCTTCATTTCCGGATACCGTATGAAGCCACCATTTTTCTGCGCCGGAAATCACTTCTTTGAAGTAAGCCCGTGGGTTGTCCGGATAGTAAGACTTTAGTTCCGAATGTGGACGATAAACCGATCCAAGACCGGGCTGAAAATCGGGCGCTGCGCTCCACGATGGCGCAATGGGCTTGCTTTTCGCCCGTTTTGGTAAAAACTTTGCTCCTGCTTCCATCAGCAAAACGCCGAAAAAGAAGAGGAACGGCAACAGAATCCATTTGGGGTTATCCACAATCCTGCGAGCCCCTATCAACGCTGACAACACGATCGAAACGTGAAACAGAAGAAGGACAACCGTTAATAATCTGGGTGCCACCAGAGGTTCGTTATCGATCAGCTTCAACGCGAAGAAGCCAAGCTGCCCGCAGTATGTTACGAGCACTTTCCACAGATCTTCGGTCTGGTGCTGTCTCATGTACTGGATCGCATAAAACAGACTGATCAGAGCGAGACAGATGGCCGCTATGTTGTAAATTCTCGAATATCCATCCAGAACAAAGAAGGTGACCTGCATCAAAGAAACGAAAAGCGCGGCGGCGGCTACGGCATTGCAAAGGGTTCGAACTTTGTTTTCCTTAATTGTTTCCAGCACCCTTGTCTTCCTGCCTTTTCCCGGACATGGGATTTTTCATCATCCGTAACTTTAAACCGACGCGAACCAGGAGATTCATTCTTAATTGCTTGTATCGCGATTTCCAAAGACGGACGAAACCCCACGCTTTGTCCCGTTCGTTTTGCAAAACCTCAATTTCTTTTTGCAGCGATTCTCTGCGCTCTTCCAGTGCCGCAACCTTTGCATCCAACTCTGCAACCATCAGATTCTTTCCCCGCATGTCTTCCTCAAGTTGCCTATTCTGTCTTTCTTGAGACGCGATGTCTTCTTGCAGTTGCGCGTTCTGCTTTTCTTTAGACCTGATGTCTTGCTGAAGCCGCTGCATCGATGCGTCCCTCTCCAAAATGATCCGCTCAAACTCTCTCCTTGAATCCCCTAACTGCTCTTCCTTCTCATTCAGCCGCTGAATGTTCCGCTCATACTCCTCAATAAAGTTTTTCCAGTTTGGTGAATTCTTGAGAATCATCCGTCTTAGGGCGGTCCCCGCTGCGTGAGCAAAATCCGGCGCCAATGATTTTTGTTCCAGCAAAACAAGGAACTGATCTATATTGCGAAGTATCCGGAAAAACAACTCTTCCGACACGTAGGGCGACTGGCATAAAGGTAAAGGGGCAGATTCAAAAATGCATTGTGCGACAGATTCCGGATAGAGCTCAGGAAATGGCGTGTCATTAACCATCTTCATCAAGGGTCGCGCATCTTTGCCCGTTCCCAGAAGAAGCCCTGCACACCAGGACAACAAGTAATATTGCTGGGTAAGAAGCTGATCGGCAGGTAATCCGTCTGCATGATCAGGATGTGGATTGGGCACACGGGGATCAGGAGCATGTCCTTGTTTTAAAACTCTGAGGCCATCCTTCAGCATTTGGTGAGCATCGAGCGATGCCGCGTTGGATCTCATCCGGTAGTATGCGAGCACCTCCCGCACAGATCCAAATCGCGCACCCGTGCGCGCAATTCGCTGCCACAAGTCCCAATCAGGTGACTTCACCAATGAAGTATCGAACATACCCACGGACTCAACCACCGACTTTCGGACAATACAGGCATTTACCGGAAAAGCAGCCCGCCGGGCAAGCGTTGTAAAAAGATCACCCGCGGGCGGAAGATAGCTCTCCACGACCATAGTTCCATCTGCTGCAACGCGCGCTGACCCGCAGTGAACAGCGGAAAGCTCTGGATCCAGAACAACTTCCTTCAACATGGTTTCCAGATGGAGGGGCGAGATCCAATCATCCGCATCCAAAAATAGCAGCCAGTCGTAGCGGACGTGTGATAGACCAGCGTTTCGCGCACCAGCCTCTCCAGTCTGTGTTTGCTGGAGTAGCCGGATTCGTGAATCCCGCTCCACAAAAGTTTTTACTATGTCCGCTGTCGCATCTACAGACCCATCATCCACAACAATCGCCTCCCAGTTCGGATGTGTCTGCGCGATCACCGATTCCAGCGTTTGCGTGATCGTTTCGCGCGCATTGTATGCCGGGATGACAATCGATACACCGGGCAGCATTATGTTTGTCTTTTGGCCCATAGACGATAGATGCTGTTCATTTTTCTTGTGAACTTCTTTATCAATTTTCTATTGAGTGGAGCAAGCGGATAATCGTTAACATAATCGCCTTGCGGACTAAGGTCTATAGTCTGTCCCTGTAAAATTTTTCCTACGATTTTCAAGTCTCCTCTTCTGGGCAATCCGGCTGCAACATATTTTTCGAATTCCACTTTCGCCTGCGCCATATTTCCCAAATGAAGAAAAAGCATAACCTTTGCTGCGGCGATGTTCGCCTGAGTTTGTTTGTTGGATGAAAGAGAAAGAGAATATTCGAAAGCTTGATCAATCTGTTTTCTTGAAAAATCTGTCAGGTTCTCTGGGATTTCCAACAACTCGAGTGGTATTTCCTTTACACATTGAAAAACAACACTGCAGGAATTCGGAACAACAAATTCCAGTTTGAAATAGTCCTGCAGACGATACTGAATGAGATGAATCCAGGATGTGTAGTAATGCGCAAAGTCTTGTTGGATTAGGAAACTTCCTGCGACGAGATGAGTAAAGAATCCTTTCAGAATAGCCTTTGAAATATCAAATGCCTTCATTGCATCGATCAACAGCAGCTCAATTGCGCCGCCGGTCCACGTTGTATGCCGAAGGTCATCCTGATGAATTCGAATATAATCCGACCATGGCTTAATTCTCTGCTGGAATTCTTCAACAAATATTTCTCCCGGCTCGAATCTACCCTGCAGCCTGGTTCCTTTGACACATTCCTCCATCCATTCTTCCCAGACAAAGTAATCAAAAGCATGAATTCGAACGGTTTTGTTTTTGCAGTTGCGATTTTTGGCGACTCCTTTTGCGAGAGGAATCGTCGTTGATCCAAGCCAACAACCGAGATCGACAATTTCCCCTGCACCCGAGTAAATCAGCGAAGCATATTCTTCAAAGTACTTTTGTTCGTACAGGGAAGTCATCCCGAAAATTAATCGCTTCATTCGTTTCCATTGTACTGTAGGGGCGCAGCAGGTTTGTAGTGGCAGAGCATTTTCCGTGCGGCGTGTATAAATTTGTCAGATAGCTAAGCTTTGCCTTCGCTTGAAATAATTCGACGCGAAAATGCTCTGCGAAAAGCACGGAACATGCAGAGCATTTGCCGCGCCGGAACCTGGTACGTGCTAGCCGCAAGCATTCTTGCCTACTCAGAGCTGTTCACTACAACGGCAAATGCTCTGCCACTACGTTAATGAATCAAGCGTGACGCGGCGTCATTTGCTATCCACTCAGCAAGTTTGCGTCCCGCTCTGGGGGTGAAATGATCATCGTCGATATATTTGCGTTGCCGATCGTTGTTGATAACGTCCTCAAAACGAGCGCTCAGATTCAGCCAGGAGGCGCCGGTTTCTTCCGCAACGCGGCGGTTTACCCGCTCAATTTCCGCGTTAGGAAAAGGATAGCCGACCAGAATAGGGTGAATTTGATACTCCTGACATCGCAGGACGATGCTCCGCAATTGCGTCTCCAGCTCGAACAATGTTTGAATCAATTTCTTATCCAAAGCCTGGTGATAGACAATCTCAAGTTTATGTTTCATCGCGGCCGGACAGGAAATACTGCGTAAGGATTTTTGTAAGTTTGTGTTGAGATAATACGGACCATTCCTGCGAAGCGCTGCGCTAAACAGGTCTTCACTTTCATCTAATAAAAATGCCTGCAATAAGTTTTCGAAAGCCTGATCGGGATTTGTCCTGGCTAGAATGTCTGCACGCGTTCTTAAAATTATGGCTCTCCACTCGGGAGGGTCAGTCCGAGATAACGCCAGAGCACGATCGATGGCACGTGCCGCATAATCCGGTCGACTCGAAAGAAAACATGCGGTCGCCAGGCTTTTCCAGAACCAGGCGTCTCCAGGGTATTGTTTCAGGACTTCGACAGCGATCTTCGATGTGTCATTGGGCGAGTTCTCAAGCGGAAAAGCGTAAAGCAAGGCGCGCGCATTTTTGTAAATGGGTTCCCTTTTGTAGTTATCCCGTAGCCACGAGATTTCGGCTCTTGCTTCCTTATGCATTCCCATTTCAAAGTAGGTCTCGGCAAGACCAGCCCGGGCGACTGCATTTTCCGGATTCGTTTTGAGATAGTTTTGGAATTCCTGGCCAGCAGAAATAAAGAGCCCGTCCTTAGCCAGATTCCATGCCGACTTCTGTTGATCAACCGAGGCTGCAAAATCCTGCGAATGCTGCCGTGTCTTCATGACGGCAGAAGGGGTGGCCACCAGTGCATTGAGCCGTGAGTCTGAAATCGCCAGATATTCAGGCCGGTATCCGGCTATGGGAGATTTTTCCAGAAGAAACGATGGGGGAATTGCAAGAACATCCAGAAAATCCGGCAACGAAAAACCATCCTTGATCTTTTGATGGAGAAACTCGACATGAAGCGGAGTGCGAGTTGAGTCGATTGATACAGGCCGGGGGAGCAACACAAATTTGTCCGTGTCTTCGACCGCAATATCGTTGATTCCAATCATGAGGTAAATCAGATCCGGTCGTTGCTGTGACAGCAAGTCGTGGGTCCCTCGAAGAACATCGCCAGCGGTTAAGTATGCAGAACTGAAGTTTAAGACCTGCCAACTGTCTTTCTTTTTCGCAGCAAGAAATTCTGAGAGAAACCTCACATAAGGTGGCATTTGAATGGAACTGAATTTGCCGGAAGTAAAGGAATCCCCAACACACAGGATCACAAATTGATCCATTCGGGAGGGGGCTTCCTTCAACTTGATCAACGGCCAGACCAGTAGAGAAGTGAATTGAAGGAATATTTCCAACAGGGGCAGAAAAAGAAGCGCGAGTACAACACCTTTCCTCCAATGCGGCAAAATTTTAGTCGAGAATTGAAACGATAGACTTTTGGTGGTTTCTTTCACGCGCGCAGCATCTTTGTTTAACTCGGCAAGCGCAATTTGAATTCGCGTCGCTTCTTGACGTTCTGATGCGGTCTGTCCTTTCGGCTGAGGCCGCAGCAACAGATGACGGAACACAATCCAGTTTTTTTTCAAGGATTCCCTGATGCCCGGCGAGGGCGCACGAGTGGTTATTAAGGTTTGCGAGAGGATGCCCGGGGCTTTTGATTTCTCCAGCGCCGGTGGCTTTTTTCTTCGAAGTGCGTAAAGCAGGAAATTATGTGATTTTTGTTTGGAGGCACGCGGTTTTGACTGTCTCACTGTTTCCCGAATTTCTTTCAGTAAGTGCCGGGTCCGGGAGTGAGATTTAGGCTTAGAACGCCGGATCGAAAACGCAACAAACCGCACAAAGTTGCGAACCGATCGAAGAGCTGATGGACCGGGTGTCTTCCTCCAATGTTGGAGATGAACTTTTATGGATCTGATCTTGGATTTGATCGGCGGCGGCGATAAAAGGTGGCGGAAAAATTCTTGAAAGCGCCTCATTTAGGATTTAAGGCTCCAGCCGTGAAACAGCGTCATTTGCTACCCACTCAGCAAGTTTAAGTCCGGCTTTAACTGAGTAACGGCCTTCATCCACGTACTTGCGTTCACGATCGTTTCTCAGAATGTTCTCAAAACGGGTATTGAGATTTAACCAGGAAGCTCCTGTTTCTTCAGCAACCCGCCGGTTTAGCAGTTCAATCTCCGCATTGGGTATTGGATACCCCACCAGCACGGGGTGAACACGGTACTCCTGGCATCGCAACACGATCGTGCGTAGACGCGTCTCCAGCGAAAACAAAGTTTGGACGAGTCGTTTGTCTAATGCCTGATGAAAGAGAGACTGCAGATCGTTTTTGGTCTCCGTTGGACACGAAATACCGCGCAATGAATCTTCAATATTTAAGCTGAGATAGTACGGGCCATTCTTTCGAAGAGCCGCAATATACAGATCTTCATTCCTATCCAGTAAGAATGCTTGCAACAGGTTGCTGAGAGCCGCACGCGGATTTGTTCGTGCGACTATATCGGCTTGTGTTCGCAACAATGCAGCTTTCCATTCCGGCAACTCAGAAGGGGTTAAATCAAGTGCGCGACCGATGGCTCTTGCCGCGTAATCCGGTCGACTGGAAAGAAAGCAAGCATCCGCGAGGTTTTTCCAAAACCACGGATCTTTTGGATATTTTTTGAGGACTTCGATCACGATTTTAGAAGTGTCATTGGGCGAATTTTCAAAAGGAAAAGCGTGCAACAACGCCCTCGCATTTTTGTAGTTCGGATGTCCATTATAGCGGTCCAACAACCATGAAATCTGGGTTGTTGCTTCAGAATGCATGCCCATCTCATAGTAGGTTTCAGCGAGACCGGCTCGGGAAACAGGGTCTTCAGCATCCAGGGTTAGAAAGCGTTGAAATTGTTGCTCTGCCGGATGCAACAATCCCTTCTTCAGAAGCTCCCATGCTGACCTTTGTTTCTCGATAGAGCTTGCATATTCTTCAGACTCCTCCTTTACTCCGACTTCAGAGGAAGAGGCTGCAATCAATGCTTCAAGTTTGGAATCTGTTACTGCCAGGTATTCGGGCCGGTATCCGGCCACCGGAGGTTTCTCCAAAAGGAACCAGGGTGGCACCATCACCACGTCAAGGAGGGTAGGAATCGAAACACGATCTTTCATTCTTGCAAATAGAATTTCCGTATGGAATGCAGGACGGGTAGTGGACGGAGAAGAAGGCTGGAAAACGAATTTATCCTCCAATACCGCAATATCGTTTACTCCAATCATGAGGTACATCAGGTCCGGGCGGTATTTTTGTATGAGATTTAGCGTTCTACTAAGGACATCTTCGGATGTTAAGTATTCAGAACTGACGTTCACAATTTTCCAGTTGTTCTTGTTTTTTGTTGCCAGAACCCGCTCAACAAACCGCGTATATGAAGGCAATTGAATGGAAGTGAATTTGCCGGACGTAAAGGAATCACCAACACACATCACCACAAACTCTTTCGCGGGAAGTGGAGCTTGTTTCAGCTTGATTAGTGGCCATGCCAGCAGAGATGTGAATTGCAAAAATATTTCAAGGACCGGTAGAAAAAGAAACATGGCAACAAGGGCTTTCTTCCAGTGCGGAAGGACCTTTGTTACAAATCCGGACAACAACAGATCAGCACTCTCTTTGATGCGGGCGCTATCTTTGCGCAGTTGCACGAGTGCCATTTCTCGATTTGAGGGGTTGCGAGCTTCTTCCGAAACTGTTGGAACCTTCCGCCTAAACGTCTCCCGGAGAACGATGCGCCACATCCGAAATGATTCTCTGAAAGACCAAGAAGTCATGCGCGGCGGGGCTTTCAAAGCATGCATGAGGATATGGGACTGTTTCGGTTTCTCCAGGTTTAGCGGCTTTTTTCTTCTCAAGGAATAAAGAAAAAGGTTTGGAGTCTTGTATTCGGAGTCGACCCGTGGCTTGGGCTTTCTCCAATTCAAGAGGAACATTTTCAGGAAACCTGGTCTCCTTACCACAATTGATTTTGATTTGGGTTTCATCCACCTCGAAATGAAAAGTAAAATGCTGTGAATAGACCGGCTAGGGGAAGGACCAGGCGTAATCTTCCAGTGCTGATAGAGAGCCTTGAAACTCCTGAATTTTGACTTTACATCGGGAGGCTTGAGGATGTGGCGTAACAGATCACGAAAGTGGCTCATTCACGGTGACATTGATTATAGCAAATCGAACAGTCGACCATACAGCTTAAGTTCTATTTTTGGGTGAGTTGATCTCAAATACGGTACCGATCCGTTTTAACAGTGTTTTTCCGTAACGTCCCACAAGCCGCACTGTTTTCGGCAACTGATCTTTCCAGGTTACTCTCAAACTTTTTGGATATGTGATAGGTCCTTTGGGTCGCACATAAGTTCCATTCGCAGCTTTTTGGGTCAAGCGTTCAAACAACCTCAAGTATTTATCGCCCATTTGTTTCAATTCATAATGATCCCGGATCGTGTTATACGCATGGAAAGACAATGTTTGTCTGAGCGATCTGTCCCGGGCAAGCCGTACTATTCGTTGCGCAAATAGATTCGAGTCGGCCGCAGAGACGATGAATCCATTGTGGCCATCTCGAATAATTTCCGGTATCCCACTCCGGATCTCCGATACAACCGGAACGCAACCCTGCCCCATGGCTTCTAAAATGCTTACCGGCATTCCTTCAAAGTCCGATACCAGAACGACGACATCCTGAGTTGAAAAATGACGCAGAAGATCCTGATTCGTCACTTTTCCCGCAAATCGAATCAGTCCTTTCGCAGACAAGTTTTCACACCGCTTCATCAATTCGCCCCGCTCAGGTCCGTCGCCAATAATTGTTATTTCTATGTTGCTTTCCTGCTCAACTATTCTTTCAAAGATTTCAGGCAAGAGGAGCACCTGTTTCTGGCGCTGCACCAGTCTACCTGCATACACAATTCGCAAGGGAGCATTGTCAGAATCGCGACGCTCCGGAAAAGAGCCGGATATTGGAACGCCATAAGGAATCGTGACAAGTCGATCTGAGACCGTAGGATCGAGTGCTTTCAGTCGTTCGGCGATCTCTTTGCTAACGCTTACAACTCCGTTCCAGTATTTACCCATTCGGAGGAAGTGCTCGTAATGCACGGGATCATCGCTATGAACGATGCCGGCAATGATCACATTCTTCGAAAGTTTTGGCGCAACGCAGGAGTAGTTGAAGTCATAGTTCGGAATATAAATGCAGGGAGCTTCTGCTTCCAGAAAGCGGATCATCTCCTGCCAGCGTGCAGGCCAGGGGTCACTTTTTCGAATCGGTAATTTATGGATGGGGAGATTCTGCGGCAAGGGGAGCGCATACGGCTGCTCCCGAAAGTGATTCGTCACCAGGATAGATGTGGCAACATTTCTGCGAGTGAGTTCCTCCAGCAAATTCAATGAGAATATGTCTACTCCGCCAAGGACACCGTGTTCGAACCCCAAAATCACTCGATGATTCATGCTTCATGACTATACGCAGGATTCAAGATTGCGGACTTGAAGACTTCGTCAAGAAGACTTTGGGGGGGGCGCCTCACCCGCAGCCTCGGCATAGTAGGAATACTCTGTGTAATATCGGTAGTAATAATAGGGATCGGTCAAGTCAATGGCGTTTAAAACGGTACCGACAATGGTGCTGTTAGACTTGGACAATTTCTTCTTGGCCATTTTGACCACATCACGAGGGGTTGCGCCTCCACGAACGACCATCAGGACCGTGTCTACTCTTGATGCGATAATCACGGAGTCGGTAACCGGCAGGACAGGAGGTGAATCAACAATGACAAAGTCGAAAGTTTTTTGTAATTCGGTCATCAGTTCTTCGAATCGAGTTGAAGAAAGCAGTTCTGCCGGCCTTGGTGTTTTTGGACCGCTGGAGATCAAGGATAATCTTTCGGAAGGACCGGGACGCATGACCGATGCGGCGCTGACATCGCTGGTCAAATAGATGCTTAAACCGGTTGAATTTTTCAGGTCCCAAACCTTATGAAGGCGCGGATTTCGCATATCGGCGTCAACGATCACAACTCTTTTTTCCAGTTGTGTTAACGTTAAAGCAAGATTGCAAGCGATAAAGGTCTTCCCTTCTCCTGCTCTGCTGCTGGTAATCAGCACTGTACGGGGCGGTCTACCAGGAAAGGAAAGTAGAAGAGATGTACGAAGTGTCTTCAAGGCTTCTGACGCAGATGAATTCAGATCATTCATGCTAAGACGATAGGGAATATACTTATCGATACTTGTTTCGGTTGCCGTTTCTTTCTTAGCCAATGCCTTCGATGAATTGTTGTTTCCATTGTGGTGCGAGGGCAAGTAGTGTGGCACAAGACCCAGGAAAGGCAGTTGAAGATGAGTCTCAACATCCTCAGGAGTTTTCAAACTTCTATCAAAGTATTCCAATAAGAGAGCAAGAGCCAAACTTCCCAGAACCCCTGCCAGAATCGACAAGAGGATATTCTTCTTGATGTTTGGCGTAAAGATTTCTTTTGGAAGCTCTGCTAACTCGATAATTCTTGAAGTAGGGGTCGATTTCTCCTGCACATCTGCCTGAACATCCGCTTGATTCTGTTTTTGCAGCAATAACGTAAGAAGCTGTTTCTTGTTTTCTATTTCCATAGTCATCCGGTCATAAGGCCTTTCCTTTTGGCCGGCTTCAACGGAGTTACGCTTGGCCCCCTCCAGTTGTCCTTGAAGAGCTTGTTCCTTTGCCAATGCTGTTTGATACTGGGCTTGAGCAACTCCCAGTACTTCCCTGTAAGCTTGTTCGACAGCAGGCTCCAATGATTTTTGAACCACTTCCAACTGGTTTCGCAACCGGATCATTTCCGGATAATTTTCCTTGTAAATTCTGGCTTTTTCAGCGTATTCGGTCTGGAGCTTCACATATTCTTCCCGTTTGCGGGAGACTGAGTGATGCTGATTCACTTCCGGGATCGATTCCCGTCTCGCCGATTTCATAGCAAAATAGCGAACCTGCGCAGAAATACGCTCCTGCTTGGCGGCTGCCAGCGAGTTATTCACACCTGTCAGTTCTTCACTGGATAAGGACTTCGAATTATCTACCTTAAAAATTTTCTGTTCCAGGCTGTAATCATGAAGCTCCTTTTCTTTCTCTACAATACTTTGCTGTAGTGACTTGACCTGTTCCAGCAGCAGTTCTTCGGCCCTTCTCGTATATTGCTGCATCGAGTCCAGGCGACGTTCCACATATTCCTGGGCCCAACCATTTGCGAGAATCATCGAGAGTTTGGGGTCTGGACTGAGTATGACGATTTCGCATAGATTTGTTTCGGGCACGGGAGTGACTTTAAGCATCTTCAACAGTTTCGAAGCTATTTCACTCAGTTCTTCTTCCCGGCTGTTCGGCTTCTTAATCCAATCAGCTTTAATATCTTTTCTTGTAAGATTGAGACGCTTGGCTACGCCTTTTGCCATATCACGTCCTTGAAGTAGCCTGTACTCTGTATTAATAAAGGAATCTTTTTTGTACATCACGGACTGGGCGGCAGAATCCGGCAGCATGATATACATAGGCGGGGGGGAGATATCCACAATACTTCTGGCCCGGTACTGGGGAGTTTGAAAGAAGCTGTAGACGGTCGTACCGACCACGACGAATATCGTGATCGTCAATATCATCCACCGCCGGTTCAACAGCGCCAGCAAATAATAGCGAAAGTCCACATCACGCTGTTCAGATTCCAGAGGAGGCTGAAACCCAAATTGTTTTTGGTCGTTTAAAAATGCTTTCTTATCGTCCATATGATCTAATGCCCAACAATCGTGCCCCGCATCCTCCCTCAGGTGGTGTCACGACGAGCGACAGACGGATTTTGTTAGCCGAGTCGTTAAATGAGACGACACCCGTACATTTTGCCCATCGACCGTGTCAGCTAGTTTATTCCTCAGAGGACACCGAGTCAAATTCGAACCTTACGCCATAGAAATCACCTTCACGGATGAATGGCCTGCGTCTGATCCGGCGTATACTATATGAATCATTCTAATTAGTACAATCTAATTATTGTACATAGCCAAGAGATCGAAGCATTTCAAGATCGGCCGGAGTCAGCTCTATTTGCACAGGTCCCTGAATATGGTACCGGGATTGCAGCCCGAGGGCTCCTCTCTGTTTCTCCCTCAAAAAGCTTCGCATTTCCTCCAGTTTTTCCGGATCATGACCTGCAAAGGAAACTTGCTCTGATGGATCGGATCTTAAGTCATAAAGTTCTTCCCGATTTGTAACGTGATTCCGTATGTACTTCATGCCATTGAATTGAAGCGAGAATTTCTTATCAAAATATAATTGTCCGGTGCTGATAACAGGCTCCTCTTTGAAAAGAGGATCATCAAAATTCCAGAGGGAGACAAGAGAACTCGAGGAGAAAGCATGTGGACCGGATCGAATACCGCAAAGATCCAGGAGAGTAGGTAAGATGGCTGATGTCGGAACGAGTGGTTCCATTCTGCCTTTGTGTGAGAATTCAGGTAATTTAATGATCAAAGGAACCCGGAGTAGTTCGTTATAAACAGTGTGAGCATGCTCAAAGCCGCCATGCTCCCAGAATTCTTCCCCGTGATCACTGGTTAGTATGATCAAAGAACGATCATAGATTTGCTTTTTTTTCAATTCATTCATGAGCCTACCAATCTGATCATCCACATATTGAACTTCGCTAAGATACAGCTCCTTAATCCATTCTCTTTCGCTGGTGGTGGGAACAAAGAGGCCGGCGCGAAGGGTGTGGATGACCGAGTGCTGGTACTTTTTGCCGATGCGTGGCGATGGCTTTCTTTCAGGAAGAAATGATCCGGGAGGAGTGTAAGGCATGTGGGGATCGAAATAGTGGAGCCACATAAAGAAATCCCTTTTTCTATTAGTATTGATCCAACGTATCGCCTTTGTGGTCAGAGCGGCCGTGGAATGATCTACCTTTCGCCATCGGGGGAAGGTTCTCCGGATAACAAATTCTCCCACGCCAATAGGTCTTGGTTGGGGAAAAAACCTATAGAACTGAAATCCACGATAAAACCTGTCGACCAGGTGTGGATTGTGGCCGATTCCAGCCGTCTTGTAACCGTCTTTTCGCATGTATTCCGCCAAAACAGGCAGTCCTTTGGGGAATGCGGAACGTACTTCCGTTGCAAGATGAACCAGAGGGGATACACCGGTCATAATGGAACTGATAGCAGGAAGAGTCCATGGCCCTTCAGAAACGGCATTCTG
>JAKEFK010000074.1 GCA_022616075.1 bacterium | reverse complement strand
CCGATGATTCAGTAAACAGAGTAGCGCGGACGTCTCGTCTGCGCGTAGCTCTGCAGGCGTGACGCCCGCACTACTTCGCTTACAAAGCTCAACCGCCGATGATTCAGCGGACGTCTCGTCTGCGCGTAGCTCTGCAGGCGTGACGCCCGCACTACTTCGCTTACAAAGTTCCACCGCCGATGATTCAGAGTAAAATGTCTGTAGGATGGCGAACAGACAACTTTTACTGATCAGCAGCTCGGTCGTCCATGGCGGCGGATATCTGGATCATGCTGAGGGAGAGATTCGAGATCACCTTCGAAGCGTGAGCAGTGTATTGTTCGTTCCTTATGCGTTAAAGGATCACGAAGCCTACTGCGCAAAAGTATGTTTGCGTTTTGAAAGAATGGGGTATCGGGTCGATTCCATCCACAGGAGTGAAGATCCCCGCGAAACGGTACGGAATGCGGAAGCAATATTCATTGGCGGTGGGAATACTTTTCGACTTTTGAAGTCATTGTATGAAAAGAATCTGCTGGAAGAAATCCGGAGTCGCGTTGATCAGGGGATGCTATACATGGGCTCCAGCGCCGGCACGAATGTGGCCTGTCCCACGATCCGAACAACAAATGATATGCCGATCGTGGAACCACCGTCGCTAACAGCATTGGGATTGGTTCACTTCCAAATCAATCCGCATTACCTTGATCCCGATCCGAATTCCAAACATATGGGAGAAACGCGCGAAGAAAGAATCCGCGAGTATCTGGAAGAAAACGACAGACCGGTAGTCGGATTACGTGAAGGCGCAATGATTCGCGTTCAGAGCGACGAAATCTTGTTGAAAGGAATCTCTGGCGCGCGCATTTTCCGGAGAGAAAAAGATCCTGTAGAACTTCATCCTATAAAGTCACTCAGTCCATATTTGTAGTGACACCGAAGAATTTGAATTCAACGCAAAGACGCGAAGCCGCAAAGAAGTGGAAGAATCTTTTACTGCTGGCATTTGCTGCAATGCTGGCGATGTCGTTGTGGTTTTCCGGATCCGCAGTGCTTCCACAATTAACATCTGAATGGAAGCTCAGCCCTTCTCAACAATCCTGGATTACCAATAGCGTTCAGATCGGTTTTGTTTGCGGAGCTATTCTGAGCGCGCTATTGAATCTGGGTGACAGGATCAGTAACCACTGGTTGTTCGCGATTAGCGCGGTTGCCGCCGCCTGTTTTAACGCTGCCATTCCTGTTTTCAATCCGCAATTCAACACAACTCTCGTTTTGCGTTTTCTTACAGGAATGTGGATGGCAGGTGTCTATCCACCGGGAATGAAACTGGTCGCCACCTGGTGCAAAGAAGATCGCGGCCTTGGAATTGGAATGCTGGTAGGTTCGTTGACGTTGGGCAAATCGTTGCCTCATCTGCTGAATGGTATTGTCGGTGAAAGCGGGATGCCGCCCTGGCAGACGATTCTGCTGGCGCTCTCTTTCATGGCACTTCTTGCTGCGGTAATCTGCGCTTTATTTGTCCGGCCGGGTCCTTATTTGAGCCAGAGTGCGCCCTTTGATTGGCGATTTGCTGTTCGAGCATTGAAGCACAAACCGACAAGGCTTGCGAACTACGGATATCTGGGTCACATGTGGGAGCTCTATGCCATGTGGACCTGGGTTCCTATTTTCCTGTTAGCGAGTTTTCAGGGTGCCGGTGGTAGCGCACAGGCCGCACGTTTTGCTGGATTCGCTGCAATCGCCGCCGGAACCATTGGATGCGTTCTTGCCGGGATCATGGCGGATAGAATCGGCCGTACGAAAGTAACCAGTCTGAGTTTACTGATATCAGGCGCCTGTTGCTTGCTTGCAGGGTTCTTCTTTGATCATCCCATTGCATTAACAGTTCTTTGTATTATCTGGGGGTTTGCTGTTGTTGCGGACAGCGCGCAATTCAGCGCCGCTGTCAGCGAGCTGACGGATTATCGTTATGTCGGCACCGCGTTAACTCTGCAGACTTCGCTGGGATTTCTGCTGACTCTTATCTCAATTGCGCTGATTCCTGCCCTCGTTGCTATGATCGGCTGGAACAAAGTGTTCGTGGTACTCGCCGCCGGACCGGTTTTTGGAATCATCAACATGTGGCGTCTGCGAAAAATGCCCGAAGCCGTGCAAATGGCCTCGGGCAATAAATGAAACCATAGATGGCTGATTTGCGGTTCATAATTTGTAAGGCAGCCTATTCACCGGACATTGTTCTCATATTTTTGAAACAGTATTTCATAATGTGAAACACTCATCGTCCCCCATGGTTAGTGGTCCAGTGGTCGATTGGCAGAACGACATTCACTACGTGCAACCCCGGAGCAACCTGACAACCGTCCACCGACTACCGGCTGAATCGTGTTTCACATGGTGAAATCGCGTTTACAATTGCATTGCTTTTCCAGCGGGTAGGGTATAATACATGCATGTTCCGCTCTATTTCGTCTGAACAGACGAAAAGAATTCACACAGCAATTCAAACAGAACTCAAAGATCCAATGCGCAGGCGGGACCGCATGGAACCCAGACAGGAGGGGTTATGTGGAAAATGAGAATTGTCCTACCGCTAGTGGTGTGTGTTATCGCCATTAGCATGGCCGTGTGGGGGCAAACTACAGGCGGTAACATCCGGGGAGTTGTAACCGATCCGGAGGATAGGCCGCTCCCGGGAGTTACAGTAACCATCAGCAGTGAATCTCTACTGGGCCAAACGCGCACTGCCTATACCAATGAGTTGGGCGTGTTCCGTTTTCCCTCTGTGCCAGTAGGTAAATATCAAGTTGAGCTCACGATGCAAGGCTTTGAAACGGTTCGTGTAGAAAACGTGGATGTACAGCTGAATGCTACAGCGAACGTCCCTGTCGGCATGAACCTCTCCAAAATGGCCGAAGCGATCACCACAATTGGAGAAAGCCCGCTGATTGATGTGCACGAGTCAGGCCTTTCTTCTAATTACTCCGATGAGATTTTAGAAGAAGTGCCAACCCAGCACTCTCAATTCGTGCTGATGCAGACTTCTCCAGGAGTAACCGCGAGCACAGGAGATGCAGCTGGGGACCGTACGATTGCGTTAGGGTCCAATATGCAATCAAACGCCTGGCATGTGGATGGTGTGGATTTGTCTGCGCCTGAAACAGGATCTGTGTGGATGACGGTCAATCCGTTTCTGATTGACGAAGTCCAGGTCATGGGAGTCGGAGCCAGTGCTGAATATGGAAACCACACAGGAGCTGTCTTCAATGTGGTAACGAAAAAAGGAAGCAACGACTTTCATGGCGCCGCTAACTACTACATTCTGACTGATGGACTAACGGACAACCTCGATGCCTATGCGTACGATGCGCAAGGTGAACGGGTAGCGCTGGATCTAGATCCAGCGGTCTCTGGTTTCAGTCGAGAGGAGTATCGTCTGATTTCAGGTCAGCTGGGTGGTCCAATCCTAAAGGACAGGCTCTGGTTTTTCGGTGGTGTCTCAACCGGTCGCGATGCTTCGGCGCAACCCGGAGTGGTTCCTGAACTCGCTGCCCAGGTTGCCTTCAAAAGTGACAAATACGATATGAAGGCGAATGGTCTAATCGGAGAGAACCATGAGGTTTCCGGTTTCTTCCACTGGGAAGAGTGGGATTCCCCAAACACGTTAACTCCGGAATATCAGCTTGAGGCATTGCCCGGTGAGGGCGGAACAAATCCGGCATGGGGCGCTAGTTTGGTTTCCACTATTTCACAGAATCTGCTGGTTGAAGTGGGCTATTCAGGTTGGTGGACCGATGATTTTTATGATTCGGTCGTTGGAGCTCCACTTGCTGATCCGTTTATCGACTATACACCGCCTGATAAGCCTCATTCTTATTATTCTGGTGGTGTTTGGTACCCATGGGACTACGAAACGTGGAGAAATACATTCAGAAGCAAAGTTACCTACTACGCGGATGACTTCCTCAACAGTGAGCATGAGTTCAAGTTCGGCGTTCAGTATTCCCGCGGTGATGCCAATACGAGTATCTCGATCGGAGCCAACGGCTTCTACACAGTTCACTACGCTTACTATGACTACTACGCCGCCTACAATGACCTTTACCGCGTCTATCAGCAACCGTTTCAATACGGCGGAGAGAATCGGGAGTTGGGATTTTTTCTTGATGACACGATAACCGTTAACGATCGGCTTACTTTGAATCTTGGTTTGCGATTCGATCACAATACCGGTACCATCCCTGACTACGATCGACTCACGGTGGGAACTCCTTCCGTTGCACAGTCAGGAAATTTCAAAGCGACAGGAGAGATCATTCCAGGTCAGGAAGTGGCCAATTGGAATCTCGTGTCTCCGCGCATCGGTTTCGTTTTTCAGCCTTTCGAGGGTGGTCGAACGAAAATCCAGGGATCCTTTGGTGTGTACTACGATCACAATGTTTCGGGAAACTGGGATTATCCTCCACCGCAACTACCGATCATTGAAGCGTTCCGATTCAATCCCGATACGGGTGTTTTTGACATTCCTTATTATACGGATGCTGTAGAAGCGCTCGTCAGCTCAGATATCGATCCTCCGCGCACTCTACAGTATTCCGTGGGATTTGAGCACCAGTTCGCTGATTCGTTTGCTGCGGGTGTTCAATACGTCTACAAGGACAGTACTGATCTTGTGGGATGGGAGATTATCGGCGGAAGCTATGAGCCTCTCCTTTTCACCGATCCGTTCACAGGAACGGAATACATTCTCTTCGATGAAGTTGAGGCGGCAACCATACAAAAGGGAAACAGGCCGGGAAATTTCTGCGAGCTGCTTCCACAAGCGTCGGCATGTGACGGATTCCGGAACGAGTACTGGCAGACCTATCACGGTGTATTGTTTACCTTCGAAAAAAGATTTTCGGACAATTGGGGCTTAAACGCAAACTACACCTGGTCCCGTTCAGAAGGTCAAAACCCAAGAGCTCTGGAGCAGACACAGTTCAACCCGTTTTACGGCAGCAGGAATGGAAGCGACGCGAACAACTGGTTGAATGCTTCGGGTCGCCTCCAGGGGGACCGTCCGCACATGTTCCGGGTGCAAGCCGTCTTCTTCAACCTACCGGGTGATCTGCAGGCTTCGGTGCTGGCTGATTTCGAAACCGGACGCCATTTCACGCGCCAATTCTTTGTCGGTGGTCTCACCCAGGGCCGACAGAGGGTTATCATGGAACGCGATTTGCGTCTTGATCCTATCGAATCGATTGATGTTACGGTGGGCAGAAGATTCAACATCGGCGGCGCAGCGCAGTTCCGGTTGGAAGGAACCATTTACAATATTTTCAACTCCGACAATGCGTTGGCTCTTCAGGATCTAAGGTTGGCGGAAGGGGATGTGTTCATTCCTTCTTTCTGGACCCAACCAAGACGGCTTGAAGTTCGACTCGGATTTCAGTTCTAGTTCGCGATCTTTAAGTGCGGTTCAGAGTATTCTCTGAACCGCTTTTTTTTTACCACATATGAAGACGGCTTGGCACGGAAACATTTCACTGAATGAGCGCCAGCATCTTGCCAGCGGGCGACTCCTACTATCGTTATTTCTTCTTTCCGCTCTTACGATGAATTCTTCACCCTTTTCAATTCAATTTACGAACGTCGCAAAACAGGCAGGGCTAAAGATTGTTACGTACACAGGCGGCTTAGAAAAAAATCACATTCTAGAATCCACAGGCAATGGAATTCTGGTGCTTGATTACGATTCAGATGACGATCTGGATCTCTATTTTGTAAACGCCTACCGTTTTCCTAAAAGAGGACAAGAGGAACCCCATTCCAACGTTTTGTATCGTAATGATAGTTCTATGAAATTTACCGATGTGACCTCCGCAGCCGGAGTCGGCGCCGCAGTTTACGGACAAGGTGGATGTGTTGGAGATATCGACAACGATGGTAAACCCGACATGTATGTGACCAACTTCGGATCTGACATACTCTATCGCAATAATGGAAACGGTACATTTAGCGATTGGACCGCGAAAGCGAACCTGCAAGATTCACGCTGGAGCATCGGCTGCACTTTTTTTGACGCAGACAACGATGGCGATCAGGATCTCTATGTCGCCAACTACATAGAAGCCAGCTGGAAAGAGGTGCATGAAGCGCGGCGCACGCGGCTCTGGCGCGGAAAGGTTGAAGTTCTGGATGGCCCCAAAGGATTGCCCGGCAGCGGCAACTTGTTTTATTTGAATAACGGAAAGGGAGTCTTTACGGAATCAACTGAAAAAGCCGGACTCAAAGCCGGCAGCGCTTTCTACTCAATGGGGGTAGTCAGTTTCGATTACGATAATGACGGCGACATCGATATCTATGTGGCCAATGACAGTACGCCGAATTGCCTCTATCGCAATCGGGGCAACGGGACCTTTGAAGAGGTCGCAACTCCAGGGGGCGTCGCTTACAATGCCAATGGCCAGGAACAGGGAAGTATGGGAGTTGATTTCGGAGACTACAACAATGACGGTTGGTTTGATCTACTTGTTACCAATTTTGCGAATGATTATTACACCCTCTACCGCAATCTTGGACGTGGTCTGTTTCAAGATGAATCTTTTGCAGCAGGGATTGCCGTACCAACGTTTGTTCCGCTTGGTTGGGGCTCTCTTTTCCTTGATGTAGATAATGACAGCGATCTGGATCTCTTTTTTTCCAATGGCCATATTTATCCGCAGGTGGATCAAGATAAGTCATTGCATGAAACATATCGTCAAAAAAATCAGTTGTTCCTGAATGAAAAAGGCAAGTTTAAGGAAATCACCGATCACGTTGGACCCGACTTCCAAACTTTAAAGTCAGGCCGTGGCGCAGCCTGCGTAGATCTTGACAACGACGGAGACCTTGACATCGTCATCAGCAATCAAGACGCTGCTCCCACTTTGCTGGAAAATCGGAGCAAGACCGGAAATCACTGGATTACATTCGATATTATAGATGGCACTCGTCTTGCTTTAGGTACCCTCGTTAAATTAAAGTCCGGCGGCATTACCCAGATGAAGCAAAAATCCTCGGGCGGGAGTTACGCTTCGCAAAATGATATGCGGCTCCATTTCGGCCTGGGAAATGCAACGACAATTGATCAATTAATGATTCGGTGGCCCGATGGCAAGCAGGAGTCGTACGCAGGACTTGCCGCCGGCCACTTCTATCGAATCACGCGCGGTGCGAAGCCGCAACCTGTACTGTAGGGACAAAAAAATTACTTAGTGTCCCTTCCCATAAATATGATGACATATGCTGCTGGCTCGCAGGCTTGATGGCAAGGCGCGAGCGAGGCGCATACCCGCTGTGGTATGT